>JAUNHN010000116.1 GCA_030523915.1 Capnocytophaga sp.
GTACTTTTTGCTCAAAACTCTGCCAATAGTTACGCAAACTCTGCGGATAAGGTGGCGATACAAAGGTCTGCACGTCAATAGGATATTGCTGAGCTTTAATACCTATACTAAAACTCAATAACACTAAAAGCAATATATGACGGAGAAATAACATCTAAGATAGATTACACCTAATTTTTAAAGTAGTTTTAGCGTTACTTTCATTTGATTTCCTAACATGTGAAGTTTTACAAAATTAGAAATATCTATTTTAATTGATTACTTCTTTTGCTTCTGGATAGGATTTGTTCATTTTCCAGTTTCCCGCTACTATATTTTTTCTCATTGCTATATATTTTTTTTAATTTTATTTATTTTTATTGTTTATATGTTCTACCAATTTTTTTCCTATAAACTCGTCATTTATTTCGTTTAAGTTTTTGAATTCCTTAGAAAAAAACTTATTATCATCATAGTAAATTTCCAGTAGAAAACCATTGTCTTTTTTGGAAATAACGCCTCCTTCTAGCTTTTGGTCTTCATCGTAATAAGCCGTAGAAACTATATTATTGCCATTTTCACCATAGATTAATTTTATAATTTCTTCATCGGTTCGTTTATCTTCTTTTGTATTTTTATTTGCTTTTTCCACGATGAATTTTGTTGCAAATTTTTCAAACAAATCCTTTATAGATTGCTTATTTTTCAAAGGAAGAATTTCCAATAACCCAAACTGTCTATCCTCATCATTTACTTTTTCTTTTAAAATGCTTTCTACCTTCAAATTTCCGTTTTCGTTATAAAAAAATATTCTGGTAAAAGGTTTTTTCACCAAACCATTTACTACTTTGGGCGATGGTATTTTGGTTTTTCCGTTTAGAATGTCGTAGGTTATATAGTCATTTTCCTTTCTTAAAACATATGTAACATTCTCATTTTGAGCTGATTTTATTTCCAAATGATTGTCATTTTTAAGTTTCAGCTCTATGCGATTTCCGTAGTGCATCGCGTAAATGTCTATAAAAATTTCTTTGGGTTGGAAGTTCTCATAAAAAATATTTGAAATAACCGCTGCACTTCCTTCTTTATCGGTGTAGAGTACCTTGCCGTCTTTGGGTTTTGAGTTTTCAAAGGTGGTTTCGGCATCAAATTCCAAAGGTTTATATGTATAATTATTTGATTTTTCCAAGGCGTCTATGCCAAAAAGTTTGTAGGAATATTGTTTTTTCAGAACGCCTTTTTCGTAGTATTGGTAGTAGTCGTAAAGCCCTTCCATTGATTGGTCGCTTACAAGAAAATAGCCTTCGTAAGGTTTTCCGTCTTTGTAAGTACCTGTATAGCAAGGCTTTGGATTAAATTTTATAGGAATAGAATAGGTTTCCACAGAGATAGGATTGTTCTTTTTGTCAAAAACGATTTTTCTAAATTGCGTTTTATCGTAATTTAGGTACTCTATTTCCTCGTTATCTTTTTGAGCAAACACCGATAAACTCATAACTAATAAAGATAAATTGATAATTTTTATGGTATTTTTGTAGATGATATTCATATATTTTTAAATTTTATATTACAATTAACAAAAATTTCATGTGATTACCGTACTATCCAACGTTTTTTCAATTACCAATTTCATTATGCGGAACTTTAAACTCGTTCAAAAATCCGCTTCTGTATTAAGATATTCTGCAAAAGGAATACATTCTTAAACACTGATTTTCAAATAAATACACAACTTATTTTTTTTGAATCATGGATATACAATTATTTGTGTTTGGTAGAAATGAATATTCATTTTTTATATTTTATAGAAATTTTCATTTCTACAAAATATGCTTATGAGCTCTATAAGAAGACCTTACTAAAGCTCCACTTTCCACATGACGAAATCCTAAAGATTCTCCTATCTCTTTATATTTAGCAAATTGTTCAGGTGTAATAAACTGTTTTACAGGAAGATGCCTCTTTGAAGGCTGGAGATATTGTCCTATTGTAACAACATCTAATTTAGCTTCTTTCAAATCGTGAAGGGTTTCAATTACCTCATCTTCAGTCTCACCAAGTCCAAGCATAATTCCTGATTTAGTGCGTTTTGCTCCATTTTCTTTTAAATATTTTAACACATTCAAGCTACGGTCATATTTCGCTTGGATACGAACTTCTCGCGTAAGTCGGCGAACAGTTTCCATATTGTGCGAAATGACCTCTGGAGCTACTTCTATAATACGATTCAAATGCCTATCAATTCCCTGAAAATCAGGAATAAGCGTTTCCAATGTTGTAGTAGGATTCATTCTGCGAATGGCTTTAACAGTTTCTGCCCACATAATGCTCCCCATATCCTTTAAATCATCTCTATCTACCGATGTTATTACAGCATGCGAAATATTCATCAATTTGATTGAACGTGCTACTTTTTCTGGTTCTTCCCAATCCAAGGTCTCAGGTCTACCTGTCTTAACCCCACAAAAACCACACGAACGTGTACAAATATTTCCTAAAATCATAAATGTGGCCGTTCCTTCGCCCCAACATTCACCCATATTTGGGCAACTACCTGAAGTACAGATAGTATGAAGATTATATTTATCCACTACATTTCTGAGTTCTGTATATTTTTTACCTGTTGGGAGTTTTACCCTTATCCATTTAGGTTTGCTTTTAGGAGGGAATACATTATTTTCTATTGCAACACTATCAAGGCTCATAAATCATTTTCTATATAAATAATTTCCAAAAGTACATTTTTTTTCTGAAATAACAATATTCTGAATTTTCAAAAACTATTTTATCAGATATTTACACCCCTTAACTGTTTGAAAATCAACAATTCTACTTTCATTACTTTTTTTAACTATACGTTTTTTATCACAATAAACACTTTTACCTTTTGGAAGCATTAAATGGCAAGTTTTTCCGCTTAACGAAATGATTTCAGCTTCTTTTAGCTTATGATTTTCCCAAGAAAAGCTCACTTCAAAGTTATTTCTGGCTTTCATTCCGCTTATTTCTCCTTTTTTCCAATCGGAATGGGTAGGCAAAGCGGGTAAAATTCGTATTACATTATCTTTTCCGTGACTTTGCAATAACATTTCAGAAATCCCTGCTGTTCCTCCAAAATTTCCATCGATTTGGAACGGTGGATGAGCGCAAAATAAGTTGGCATACGTTCCTCCGTCTCTCCAATTTTTCGATTGATGTCCTGTGGGTTTCAATAACTGCCGAATCAATGTAAGTGCGTGATTCCCATCTTGCAATCTCGCCCAAAAGTTGATTTTCCAAGCCTTTGACCAGCCCGTTCCTGCATCACCTCTGATTTTTAATGTTTTACGAGCTGCTTTGGCAAGTTGTGGCGTGTCCCAAGGCGTTATTTCGTCATACGGATACAATCCGTAAAGATGCGATACGTGGCGATGTTCTGGGTCTGAATCCTCCCAATCTTCTAACCACTCGTTCAAATCCCCTTTCTTTCCGATAGTATTCGGAGCTGTATTTTTGATAATATCCTGCCATTGAGCGTGTTTTTCTTTGTCAAGTCCTAACAAAGTAGAGGCTTGTAAGGTGTTGGAAAACAACTCTCTAAGAATTTGCATATCCATCGTAGGACCCATACAAGTAAAACCTATTTGCTTTTTATCGTCTTTCAACTCAGGAAGTACATAACCGTGTTCAGGCGAGTTGGAGGGCGAGGTAATCCAATACCCTGTTTTTGGGTCTTTTACTAAAATATCTTCAAAAAATCGAGCAGATTCTTTTAAAACGGGATAATATTCACGTAAAAAATCAATGTTTTGTGTAAATTTATAATGTTCCCAAATATGTTCGCAAAGCCACGCTCCGCCCGTAAGTGTAGACCCCCAACTTGCTCCTTCCCCAGGGGAAGTAAAAAACCACGGATTGCTAATTACGTGTGCCAACCAACCATCGACATTGTAATATGCCTTCGCTGTTTTTTGTCCGTTGGGAATCAAATTTTTTGTAAAACGATGCAGAGGTTCTGTTAAGTCCGATAAATTGGTTTGTTCAGCCAACCAATAGTTCATTTGAATATTGATATTCAGATGATAATCCCCATTCCAAGGGGTTTGGTATTCCTCTGCCCACAGTCCTTGCAAATTGGCAGGAAGCAAACCAGCCCGTGATGACGAAATCAATAAATATCGTCCGAAATTGTAGTACAAAACAGGCAAGAGAGCATCTTTTTTTCCTTTGTAAAAACGCTCCAAACGCTCGTAAGTACTTAATTTTTCGGTAGTTGCATTGCTTGGCATATACCACCGATTGCGATTAAAAAACGCTTGATATACTTTTTGACTATCCGTTAAAGCTGTTTCAAACGATAGTTTGTTTTGTAGGTACGATTGAGCTTTTTCCAACACATTTTCCGATGTCAAATTTCCAGTTCTATGGTCATAATTCGTTGAAGCACTTACTTTTATGATAATATTTTTTGCATTATTTACGGCTAAATAATCGTTATTTTGTTGCAAATCTCCATCAGTTTCTACCTCAACCACCGATGCGAATTGTATTCCTTTTTCGGTTTCATTCGGTAGTGTGCCGTTCATTATGATTTGATTGTCGCGATATGTTATCGAAGCATTTTCTTTACGTGAAAGAGCAATATTAAGTTCCAAAGGCTTGGAAGCCGAAATTTTAATCCACAGCAGGTCATTTTTAAAATCGGCGAAAGCAACTTGCTGAATTTGATTGCCGTTACGCTCAAAAAAAGTCGTGGCGACAGCTTTTTCAAGGTCTAAAATACGTTTGTAATTCTTTACGGGAAGGCTGTCTTTCCAATCCAATGTAAGGTCGCCCAGAATTTGGTAACATCCATAATGGCAATCCGCTCCTTTTCCGTGGCAAGACCCACGCCCTTTGGACACGAAATGTTTTTGAAGTAATTCCTGAGCTTCGAGATTTTTCCCATCAAATAGTAGCTGTTGAATTTCTTTCAAATAGCTGTGTGCCTGTGGGTTATCGGCTTCTTGATGCCCCCCTGACCAAAGCGAAATTTCATTCAGTACAATACGTTCTACATCTGTCTTTCCGAAAATCATCGCTCCTAAGCGTCCGTTTCCTATTGGGAGGCTTTCCGTAAAATGGTTAGCCGCATCATTAAAAACTACTGAAACATCTTGTTTTTGAGCGTTTAGATTTACAATAAAACCGATAAGTAATAAAAAAAGTAAGGTTGGTTTGTTCATAACAAATAGTTTTTTACGAATCCCAAAGTTACTTTTTTTTAGTCAAAAATACAAATAAAAACATATAAAGCAATAAAAAAACCTAAGAAATTTCTTAGGTTTTTTTTTATACTAAAATTTTATTTTACTATTTATTTTAATTCGAAAGTAGCTCTACGTGCGATTTGACGAGCTCTTGGAGAATCTTTGCTTACTGATGTATCTTCTCCTTTTCCTTCTGTAGAAATTCTTGCTCCATCTACACCAGCTTCAACTAACAACTTCTTAACAGCCTCAGCTCTCTTATTAGAAAGAGATTGATTGTAGTTAGTACCTCCAAGTTCATCTGCATATCCTACGATGTTCAAGTTTGCATTTGAATTAGATTTCAAATACTTAGCTACGAAATCAACTGCCCAAGTTGAAGAAATTTGTGGTTTTGATGAATTGAAATCAAAGTATGCGTTAATATAACCTTTTTTGATTAAATCAGCAGCAATGTCTAAATTGTTTGCCAATTCATCTACTTGGTTTTTAGTTGCATAATTATCGTTCAAGTAGCTTTCGATTTCATCAGGAACGTTATTTCCGTTTGCATCAATCATTTTGTTTTGTTTGTTAGCAACTTCCTGTTTCAAGTCTGTAACATTTCCTTCCAATGATGCTAAGCGATCTTCGATTTTTTCAAATCTACTACCATCGTGATGCCAATCTGCGTGTTTACCGTGCTTACCTAAAGCAATTTGTAAACCTATTGTCCCTGTTAAGTGAACTCCTTGTACTCCTCTTCTTTCAGCTACTGAATATGTATCGTACGTTCTGTTTTGTTTTGCATTAAAATACACAGAACCATCTACTAATAAAGTAACTCTGTTTGAAATACGAAGTTGTGGTGTTAATCCTACTACTGCAAATGCTACTTGGTCTGCTCCTGAAAGAACATCACTTCGTAGCTGTCCATATCCGAACCCTGCGTGAGCAAGTAATCCTATATCGCTTGTCCACTCTTCAAAACTTAATACGCGACCTACGTTTGCAACCCCTTGTAAATTAACATTCCATAGGTTTGACTTAAATTCTCGGCTATCATTTCCTTCTTTAAAGGAATCATACCCTCCTCCTAAACGAAGACCGAATTTGTTATTAAACATATAACGAACCCCTGCATTCGCTCCCCAAAAACTTGGAGTTGAAGTTGAGTACTGAAAAGTCATTGGAGTTACGGGTTTATTAACCCCTCCATTTACATCAACTGACCATTTGTTGTAACTTTCTTCTTGTGCTTGTACTCCTATAAAAACTAATGAAGCCAAAGCAAAAATCTGTTTTTTCATGTTTATGTTAATTATCTAATTAATTTACTTGATTATTTGTTGTTGGGGCAAAAATACATCTTTTTTGAAATAAAAAAAATATATTTAAAAAAATTAACGTTTTTCTTTATGTTTAAGTAACATTCGTTCTAATGGAGTTATTGAACTATCAATTCCTTCTTCAAAAGTTTTGAATTGTTTTTTCACCACCAAACTTTCCCCTGGAATATGAACCTTAACTTCCACTATTTTATTTTCTTTAGCATTGGTATTTTCTAACTTCAAATGAACATCTGCTTCAATAATTCTATCATAAAAATGTTCTAATTTATCTAATTTTTTTTGTATAAAATCAACTAATTTTTGATCTACAGAAAAATCTACTGGGTGTATATGAACTTTCATAAAATTAAGATTTAAAAGGTTTGACAATCTACTTTTTTTTAACTATTTTGCTTCATTTGCTCGTGGATGTGCTTTTTTATACTGTTTTTTAAGTTCAGCCAAACTACTATTGGTATAAACCTGCGTAGCTGCCAAACTTGAATGCCCCAACAATTCTTTAACTGTGTTTAAATCAGCACCTTCATCTAATAAATGACTTGCAAACGAATGCCTCAAAACGTGAGGACTTATATTTTTCTTTGCTGTTATTGTGCTAAAATACGAATTAATTATACGATACACAAACATTTCGTAAACTTTTTTTCCATTTTTTAGTAAAAATAAAATA
>JAUNHN010000117.1 GCA_030523915.1 Capnocytophaga sp.
AACTAACATACGGAAAACATTTCCGTCTTTATATACATACGGGTCGCGAAACTCATTTCTGTCGTAATTATTTGATGCTTGCAGAGAGAAATCCGTTTTTTTCTCCCAAGTTACTAAGTCCGTAGAGGTGGCTAAGTATATTTTTTCGTTTGGGTCAAGGTTTCTGTTGTGTGCGGTATAAAAGGCATAATATACGCCGTCGTGTTTGATAACCGAACCTGTACCCAAAGCGTCTTCTTGCGAGTTGTCTTCTCCACAAGGAATGGCTTCGCCTTTGTCTTCAAACGAATAAAAATCGGAAGTAGTCGCTAAATACCAAGGGTGAAATGTGTCTCCCGCAGGACGAGAGTCGTGCAAATAATAAATATAGAATTTTCCGTTATCATAGAACGGAATAGGGTCGCCTACCCAGCCATTTTTGGGTTGAAATAAAGTGTTATAATTTTTGACTCCATCATATACATCATAGCACGAAGGGGCATCAAGTGCTGCATTGGGGTCATTGCTTGTAAAATCATCATCGTTATTGCACGAAGAAACAAGTACGCCACCGCATAAAGCTAATAAAGAGATATATTTTTTCATTTTTTACTTTGTTTAAATTGAAATTGTTTTTTATTTTGATTTTGTCAAAGTCTCAAAAATTATAAAATCTAAATTAGTTAATCAAATAATCTAAACAGTTTGATGTCAATGTTTTGATATTATTGAAATAAGTGTTTTCAGGTGAGCCATCTTCGTTATACCAATCGTAAGAACCTATTCCGATACAGATAACTTTACCGCTGTTGCCAGATTTCGGATACTCAAATATTACAGCTCTACTCATCGCATCATCCCAATGGAAACTTGCCAACTGAATAGCTCCATTTTCGGTTGTCCAACGAGGAATATCGTTTGCATAATCTCCCCATTCAAAATTCCAAATAGCACTATGGTCTTTCGCTTTTGAGCCTTGACTGAGTAAATAAGCTCCGTTATTACGTCCAGCAATAAGTGAAAGTCCTTTGAAAATAGCGTGATTTTCATTGCCTTTGAAAGAAATGCCCCAATCATCACCAATTGCATTTGGCGAATTAGTTTGATTCCACATATTATTTACAAATTTCCCATCTTTGGCAATACCCAAATTAGCCACATATTGCACTGCCCAAGTGGTGAATAGAAAAGAACCTCCATTATTGTAAAATGCTTTTAGTTTGTCCGTTACAGTAGCATTTGTTGCCTCAGAAGGTAAGTTTGCATTGCTGTCTAAGTGCCACCAAATAGCTTTTACATCGGACAGATTAACATTTCCGTCTTTAATATCAGCAAAACTAATAAATTTGAAATTGCTCACATTGGTAGAGAACCATTCGTAGGCTGCTTTTTCGTCAGCATCTGTTATTTCGGCTGGTTTGGTTGCCGTACTAAGGAAGCCAATAGCTGCAAATTCTGTCGGAATAACCATTACCGTATAAGCAACCGATTCGCCTCTGTATGAAAGGGTATAGGTTATAGAATTTGTGAAATCAATCGCTGTGTTGCCACTCGGACTTAGGCTTGCTCCTGTGGTAACACTTGCCACAGGCGTAAGAGCAGTAACGGCTTCATCTTTCGGATATTTCACTGAGATAGTTTTTTGGTCGTTATCAATAGTTCCTTTGTATTTCCCAATGGCAAATTCGGTAACGACAGGATAGGAAGCAGTAAGCGTATAATCCCAATACAAATTTCCGTTGGTTACGCGATAGGTCATACCCTTGGATAGGTCAGTAGTGGCAGAGAGTGCAGGTGAAATGCTTGCCCCCTCAGGCAATGTAGCGGTTACATTCATTGAAGAAAGCGATTGCGACCACGGTACAACTACCGAAATAGTTTGTTTCACCTCGTCAATTTCGCCAGCAATACCATTTACTTGTAGTGAAGTGATGGTGGCACTTTTATCAACCATCAAATCACCTTTGTTATCCTTGCTGCAACCTATTGCCAAAAGTACTGATAGACTGCATATTATATTTCTGATGATTTTCATATCTGTTCGTATTAAAATCCTACATTTTGTTTATAATATCCTTTTACATATCCTATCTGATTGGTAGGAATTGGAATGTATTCGTGTTTGTTTTTGGTGAAACTTGCCCCAGCATATAGCTCACTTCGGCGTGTAATTTCTGAGGAATAGTATTCGTTCATCACTTCGGCAGCAATTCCCCAACGAACCAAATCAAAGAAACGCTGTCCTTCCATAGCAAATTCCAATCGGCGTTCCCAACGAAGTGCCTCACGTGCATTTTCTTGTGTCCAAGTGATGTTTGTCCCAGGTTGATAAGTTTCTATGTTTGTGTTGGTTGCATAACTTATCATTGAAGTACTTTTGGCTGCACGCTCTCTTACTTGATTGATGTAAGTAAGAGCCTCATCGTGGCGATTTAGTTCAATCAATGCTTCGGCACGCATTAGTAGCACATCGGCATATCGCAGAATAATACGATTTTTGGTATTTCCACGGAACGGATTGATGTTTTTAAAACAAGAACAAGAAGGATCAACATTCTCTTTAAGAGAAGCATATACGCCATATACACCCACATTTCTGTTCCAACTCTCTTCATAGAGATTCTCAGTATTATATTTGTAAGGTAAATTAGGAATAGCTACTGTATGGAATAAGCGAGGGTCGGCTTTGTCGGAGCTGGCATCGTAATTGGCTGTATTATAATCTGTAAAAAGAGGCAATCCGTTACTTGTTTTGAAAGCATTTACTAAGTTTTGGCTTGGTTTGTGGAAGTCGCAACAACCTAAACCTTGTGGTACAGAAAGCACATCTCCCCAGTTAAGTCGCCCGTATTGCGTACCATCATCACTTGAAAATTGTACTGCGAAGATAGATTCTTTTCCGTTTTCATAACTGCCAGGAAGAAAATTATAAGCAAAATCATCTTCCAGACCATACGAAGAACCTAAAACTATATTGGTATAAGTAAGTACTTCATTTAGGTCAGTAGCATCAATGCTGGTTACATTGTGCGAGTCGTCTTGGCGATAGGCTTTGTACAAATAGACTTTTGCCAAATAAGCTGCGGCGGCATATTTGTCAGCACGTCCCACTTCTGTTTTGGAAGTAGGGAGTAGGTCATACGCCCGTTTGAAATCGTTGGCAATCAATGCCCATTGCTCGTCATTTGGGAGTGTGTTAGGCGTTTTTTCGTAGTCTTTATCTGCGGTAGTTTCATCTACAAAAGGAATGTTTTTAAACACTTCTTTGAGTAAGAAATAAAAATGTCCGCGTAAGAAATACATTTCGCCCATACGCATATCGCGTGCAGGAAATTCGGCTGTGGTTGTGTTTTTAAGTGCAGCCAAGGCAGCATTGGTTCTTGAAATTGCAATATAGCAGTTGAACCAAAGTTTGTCAGCCTCTCCGAACGTTGGATTTATATTGACGGCAGTTTCATAAAAATGAAATGCTCCAATATCAGCGGGACCACTTCCGCCTTTGTAAGCGTCATCAGAACGCACATTGCCGTAGGGCCAAAGGCTAAAAGGCACATCGTAGTGGTCGTTGCCCAAACTTGCATAAGCAGAAATAATAAGACCTTCTATCTGTTGTTGAGCACTTTCTTTGTCAATGATACCTTGTGGGGTTTCATCAAGAAAATTACAACTTGTTAATAAACTTGTAGCAAGTACTGTGTATATTATTTTTTTCATTTTATTTATTATTTAATGTTAAAAAGAAAGGTTAAGACCAGTGGTGAATGTTATCGGGATAGGATAGCCATACGCTGGGTTTTCAGGGTCTTGACCTGTGAAACTTTTACTTGTTATTTGGAAAAGATTTTGTCCGCTAATGTACAAACGCAATTTAGAAAGATGTAATTTTTCCAATATGGATTCGGGAAGCGAATATCCTATCTGAATGTTTCGTAGTTTCAGGTATGAACCGTTTTCTACAAAGTATGTAGAGAAACGCCCTTCGTCATTCGGGTTAGTAGCTGCTATCATTGGAATATCTGAATTTGGGTTAGAAACGGGGTCAAAAGCTCTAAGTAATCGTTTTCCTTTGTTAGAATGCACATCATCTACGTGCCAAAAATCAGTTTGTTGTTTTAGAGCTTGTACATTGATGTCCATATTATGAACTCCTTGCAAGAAAAGAGAAAGGTCAAAATTTTTGTATTCCAAAGCTACATTTAGCCCATATACAAAATCTGGATACGGGTCGCCAATCCAAGTGCGGTCGTCTTCATTCACTACGCCATCGTTGTTCAAATCTTTATAACGAATACGCCCGATAGCTTTTCCATTTTGTAGTGGATGTTGATCTACATCATCTTGTGTTTTGAACAATCCGTCAGCTACATAACCGTAGAACGAGCCATAAGGTCTGCCCAAAATGTTATCCCATTTACCATTTCCGCCGTAAGCATTTATTACCGATTCTGGCAAGGTAGTAACTTTGTTTTTGTTGGTAGAAATATTGGCATTAATATCATAATGAAAGCCTGATTCGGTTTGGTTGCGATAGCCAAGGCTTATTTCCAAACCTTTGTTTTCCATACCAGCCCCATTTACCCATTGGTAAGCACCTTCACCTTTTACACCGGCATACGGAGGTTCTACGAGAATGTCTTTTGTTTTTTTGATGTAATATTCGGCAGAACCATATAATTTATTATCAAAGAAGGCGAAATCTAACCCAAAGTTTGTTTGTGTAGTAGTTTCCCATTTGAGGTCTGTATTACCGATACGGCTTCTTCTAATTCCCGAAGGAAGAATACCAGAACCGTTTCCGTTAATATCATACGAAGTATTCCAGATAGTACTCCAAATATAATCGCCTGTTACACCATAGTAAGGAGCGTAGATGTCATAAATAGCATAATTTGCTGATTCTTGGTTACCGTTTTGTCCCCAACCGAAACGCAATTTCAGGTCAGAAACCACAGGTTTTAGGCTTTCCATAAAGGATTCTTGCGAAATACGCCAACCCAAGTTAAAGGCAGGGAATGTCCCCCAACGATTGTCTTTGTGGAAGCGAGAAGAACCATCATAACGAAGCGTTCCAGATACTAAATATTTGTCAGCATACGCATAGTTTATTTTCCCGAAGTAAGACATTAGTTTGTAACCTGTTGAAATTCCGCTACCAGTGAGCTTACCTGTTCCTAAACTTGGCCACATATATTCAGGTGTTTCTACAATGAAATCATACGATTGCACTCCGAAAGAAATATCGTTTTGGCTAAACATTTCCATACCAGCAAGGGTTTCAAAACGATGATTTTTGCCAATGGTAAAGTCATAAGTGAATGTATTTGTCCAATTCCATTTCATCCAATGAGCTTGGTCTATAAGTGAATAAGTATTCGATTTGGGTTCTTCCAAAAATCCAGAAATGAAAGAATGGTTCAAAGCTCGTTTGTAGAAATTACCGTAATCTAATCCAAAATTGGAACGAATATTCATTTTTTCAATCGGTTGAACATTGATGAAAGCACTTCCAAAAGTACGCCAATAGTTGTAGCGATTGTCCTGATTGTCATAAAGCATACGCATTGGGTTTTGGCGGTCATTGAGTATTCTTACAGGACCTGCCCAACCTTTGCCGTCAGCAGTATGTACAGGCAAGAAAGGAGCCATACGCAATGCTTGTTCGGTAATATTGCCAGGTTGTTCTACCTCGCTGGTGCGGTTGATAGTAAAGTTCTCACCAATGGTAATAACATCGCCCAAAAGTTTGTAATCCGAATTGATACGAGCCGAAATACGCTCAAAATCAGTGTATTTTATCAGTCCTTCGTTTTTGTAATAACCCAAAGAGAAGAAATAATTTCCTTTTTCAGTACCATTACTTACAGATAGATTGTAAGAGTGAGCCACTCCCATACGGCTAATTTCGTGAAACCAATCGGTATTGGCAGGAATGATAAGTCTACCACTTTTATCATAATATTGTTTTGGGTAATATACCTTGTTAAGCGTTTTATAACCGTTAGCATCGGTGCTTTCATCATAATAAATACCAAGTCCGTTGCTGTTCGCATCGTTTCCGCCATTTACAGCCGCTTTCCAAAGTACTTGTGCATATTCTTCTGAGTTTAGCATTTCCAGTGGATTATGATACGAAGAAACGGTAGTGTAGTGGTCAAAATCTACTTTTATTTTGCCTTGTTTCCCTTTTTTGGTAGTGATAACGATAACTCCGTTCGCTGCTCTTGACCCATAAATACTTGCCGATGAAGCATCACGAAGCACCTGAATACTCTCAATATCGTTCGAGTTGAGTTCGTGCATACCCGATGTAGTAGGCACACCATCAATAACATAAAGTGGGTCGTTGCTATTCATTGTACCGATACCACGAATACGAATAGTTGCTTTCCCTGCTGGGTTACCGTCATTGGTGATTTGCATACCTGCCACACGACCTTGAAGCGCTTTCATAGCATTGTTTTCAGAGGCTTTCATCATTTCATCAACTTTCACTACGGAAACCGCTCCGGTAAGGTCAGCTTTGCGTTCTGTACGGTAACCAACAGCGACCACTTCCGAAAGTTCTTGTGCTTCCTCTTCCATTGTTACATTAATTTGTGTTCTACCTTGAACAGAGATTTCTAATGTTTTAAACCCAATGGAAGAGAAAACTAAAATGTCATTTCCTATTACATTCAATAGGTAATTTCCATCATAATCAGTTGAAGTACCAATCGTTTTGTCTTTCACGATAACACTTACGCCCATAAGTGGCTGGTTATCTGTTTTAGATATTACAATCCCTCTCACTTCAATTTGTTGAGCAGAAACCCAACTAAAGCAAAAGAAACATATCCAAAACATTTGTTTCGTCGTTTGTTTCATATACATCTAAATTAGTTAGACAGTTAATTTCGTTTAATTTCTTTTTGATTGTAATTTTATACAATGGTATTGAAATCTGTGGCAAAGGTCATCTTTTTTATGCGATATAAGTATAAAAAATTGGTCAAAAACAATCAAAAATGTTGCACACAAAGAAAAAATAAGCATAAACGAAATAAAAAGAAAGTTTAAAAGTTAAAATTTTATCTCTTAATTCATTGTTATACAATATTATATATTACTATAACAGCAAAAAAATAGTTTTATTGTTAAATTTTTTAATAAATCATCGCAATA
>JAUNHN010000118.1 GCA_030523915.1 Capnocytophaga sp.
ACCAGTTACATTTGATTGTTTTTCACCTGCGGATTGATTTTTTTCTGACATTTTTAGCTTTTTCATCGCTTCAATATCAGGTTTTCCGCCTGAAAGGTTCGGTTTTTCTCCGTTAGTAGGAATATTTGCAGGTTTTCTGCCTCCCATTGCAAACGAAGGTCGCTTTGGAGTAAGTATTTGTTGTGATTTTTCTATTTCTTCTGGAGAAAATCCGCCTACCGAAGCCACTAATTGTGGTGAAACTTCTTTTCCTTGCAGGATTTGACGCACCAATTCTTTGGCAGGATTTAAGTATTTCTGTGAGAAAAACACTTGGCTCTTTAATTGTTCGTCGCTTACCTTGCCTTGTTGCTTGTCGAGTGCTGCAATGCTGTATGCGATTGGGTCGGCAGCCATTGCCAACACGGTCGAAGTGATATGCTCAGGCGAATAAGGCTCTCCTGTGATGTACAAAGTTCCGTTTATCTTCTCGGTAGCAATTTCTTCGGCGAAATTATCAAGTTTCATTATCTCTTCTTCGCTGTACGGATTGGCGAGAATGCTATCCAAACGCAAATCGCGATGTAATCCCATTTTCACGGCTACTTTTTTCACCAGCAAAGAGGCTTCTTTCTTCTGATTATCGGGAGCTTTTAGGTAATTACGGATATAATCTTGCAAATTTTTGAAGCTATTTCGCATATCGGTTTCTGTAAAGGCTGGCGTAAGGTACGAAATGGTTGTCGCATACGAACGGCGTTTTGCCATTACGCTTTCCCCAATGTTCGCTATCGTATAATAATAGAAATGCGGAATCGTTCCTACCAACGCATCAGCCCAATCGTCGCTGGATAAGGCTACTTGCTTTCCGTGTGTAAATTCAAGGCTTCCGTGCGTACCGAAATGCAGTAACGCATCGGCTTTAAAGCTGTTTTGTACCCAAAAATAGCTTCCCAAATAGGCGTGCGTAGGCGGTTCGCTTACTCCGTGAGCCATCGTGAAGTCATCTTTGCCCAACGCTACGGCAGGTTGCGGTAAAATCACTACATTTCCGAAAGATATTTGTGCCAAAGCGAGGTAATCCTTTCCTTCTTTGGTTACGGACATATATCCTGCGTTGGCATCGCCGTAATTGTCCATTACATTTTTGTATGCGGATTTGGTGAGCGAGTTTTTCAGCCACTCATTATACTGATTAGTTTCGATAAGCACAGGATTTCCGTTGGCGATGAAGTTTTCAAAAGTTCCTTGAGCTTTATCAGGAATGATGCTTCCGCTTCTGTCGAGCAAGGCTTCAAATTCACGAACCGTAGCAGGTAAATTGTCGATTTTGTAGCCCTCTGCTTTCATTCGTTTCAACAAATTGTAGAGCGAAGCCCCAGCTTCCAATCCCTGAGCCGTCAAAGCGTGCGAACCTGTTCCTTTGAAGTAATAAATCGCTACTTTTTTGTCCTGCACGGGGATATTTTTCAGTTTGATGAAGTTTTTTACGATTTGCGAGAACTTTTCCAAGCGGTCGGGAATGGTTTTAAAGCTGTAAATGCCGTCTTTGTTCTTTTGTTGAGCGATAATTACATACGGATAAATCGCTCCGTCAAGTTCAGGCATTACGATAGTTTGCCCCATAAATCCTCCGAACATTCCCATTTTGTTTTTGAGCCATTCGTCTTCCAAACCAATGATAGTAATCGGAGCAAAAATAGGTACATTTTGTTTTTTTAGGTACGAAACGACTTGGTCGCCCGCTCCCATCATTACGCGTCCGTGTGGGAAATAAACCACCGCATCAGGATTTACTTCTGCCAGAAATTCCAAGCGTTTGTCAATGGAAACAATCGGATAGACATTGGCTCCCGTTTTTTCCAAAGAAGTGATAATGTTATCAATATAAGTTCTGTCGCCACTAAACGGAGAGTGAATCCCTGCCAAAAGAGCGATTTTCGGAGCATTTTCTTTGTAAAGTTTCTTTTCTTTGAGATATTTTTCAAAATCGGCAACGGAAGTGAAATCTACATCGTCTCCGAGGTGGAAAAGTACATCTTTTTTGCTTTCGGTGGCAGGTTCGGGAGCCGTTACGAAGAGTTTTTTGTTGTCAATACTTTGCCGAATGTATCTTCCCAAACTTTGATAGTTCTTTTTGTTGCCACTTTCAAGGTATTGGGTTACTTTTTCGGTGTGAAGCGAGTCCAAACTACTGATTTTGTTCTCAGGCGAAGTAACTACGAAGAAATGTGTAGGCACTTTTTTGGAAATTTCTACAAATTTGTCGCGTTCTTCTTGGCTTATTTTCAGTCCCATAGCCCAAGTTAGGATAAAATCGTAATCTTTGAGCTTGTCCATTTCTTCCACAGGAACTTCTTCGTACTTCACAAAGCTATCTTCGTTAGAAAGTGCAATGTTTGAAGACTGAAATGTAGGAAAATTGACCAACGCAATGCGTGTAGGTGCAGCCCACTTGTTCCAAGCCCAATATCCGCCAATTCCTATAAGCAGTAGTAGGCAAATAATCGTTACAATGATTCTTTTTCGTCTCATTTTATTTACTTTATTGTTGTTTTTTAATTTCTTTTTTTTTGGTTTTGGTTGCGGTGTAGGGGCAAAAAATCTTTTGCCCAAATGTGTGGGCTAAAAATTTTTAGCCCCTACGATTTTCAATGCAAACTCCATTTCAGCCCCACAAAATAGGTTCTCCCTGGGGAAATATTGGAATAAAAACTGGTTGTTTTGGTTTTATAATCAAACAAATTGTTGATTCCTGCACTTAAATTCAGTCGGAAAGGCAACCAAATGGAAGTTTGCAATCGCCAAATGGAATACGCTTCGTACGGCACATAATATTCGTTGTCGTTGCTGTCAATGCCATACAAATTGGACTTGCTGACATATTTTCCGCTGAGAATTACATTCGGAATGTATTTCACGCCTTGTCTTGGGATATATTCCGCCTTGAAAGTGAATGTGTAAGGTCTGTTTTCGGACTTTCGTTTCTCAATATTGTAGTACGCATACGAGCCTTTCAAATGAAAAGACTTGCTCAACCGATAAGTAGCCGAAAGTTCCGACCCAATGATGCGTGTTTTTCCATTGAAATTCACATACTGAATGGTGTCGTTGCTTTGCGACCATTCGTTGGCGATTTTATCTTTCACATCGGAAAGTTGTGTCATTGCGGTAATGTTCCATTTGGGCGTGTCGTAATCCACCGAAAAGTTGATATTATTACTTTTTTCGGGTTTTAAGTCTTTATTTCCCATAATTTGGAAACCGCCACCCCACGGATGAAACCAATTGGTATACAACTCTTTAAGCGTAGGCGAACGGAAACCTGTGGAATATCCGCCTCGGAAGGTAAAATTATTGATTTTGTACATTCCCGAAAGGCGATAAGTAATATGTTCGTTAAAAATGGAATGATAATCAAGCCGAGCTCCTGTAACGAGCGTAAATCGCGGACTTAATACCCAATCTTGCTGAGCAAAAAGCGTGTAATTCTGGGCTTTTTCTTTGGTTTCTGTTCCTGTGCTATTGAAACGGAAACTTAGCAACTCGTCCGAAAAAACTTCGCCCCCAAAAACCAAGGTATGTTTCTGAGCAAAATCTTGATTGTACTGCGAAGCGATTCGCCATATCGTATTTTCGTAATTTTTCACTTCCTGATTGAGCAATCGGTAGTAATTAAACTTGTCATAGCGGTCAAAAGCTCCTGAAAGGCTCAAAGTTTTGTTTTCCGCAATCCGAATGTTGGACTTTGCCCCCATTGTGTAGTTATAATATCGGTCGCGGAGCTTTTTAGAAGCCTCCGTACCGCTGTTTCGCTCACTGAAATAATAACTTGGCGTGAGTTCCAAATCTACTTTTTCTTTTAAAATATTGAATTTCAGCTTAGGCGAAATGTTATAATTGGTAAAACCTGCGATATACATCTGCGTAAGCGGAGCTTCTTCGACCGTTCCGTCTGCATAAATTTGTTGCAAAGGTGCGGTATCTTGCAACAGATAAGGTTCGCGAAGTTTGTAAAAAGACGAAACACTTAGGCTTCCCCATTTTTGTTTTGTCCCTACGGAAAGGTTGATTTTGTGTTCTTTATTCGAGTCGTAAAGATAGCCTGTGCTGATTTCCAAAGGATGCTGTACATCTTTGGTAATGATATTTATCACGCCCCCCAAAGCATTCGAGCCATAGAGCGAAGACGAAGCTCCTTTGATGATTTCGATGCGTTCGATATTGTCCAAATCAATGCGGTCATAGTCAATATTATCAAAAGTTTCGCCCGCCATTCGTTCGCCATTGACAAGAAAAAGAACATATTTCCCACCGAAGCCCATCATATTGATATTGGGCATTCCGCCGTCATAGGTGAAGTTGATTCCTGAAAATTCGGTTTCTAAAAAACTCTGAAAATTAGTCGCTTGCGATTTGCGAATGTCCGAAGCGGTAACCACCTGAACGGTAATCGGTACATTTTTAAGATTTTTGGCAGAACGCGTAGCCGTAACGATAACTTCTTCTATCTGAATACCTTTGTCCTCGCAGATAGCAAAAGTAAGGTCGTTGGTATTTTCTTTTACATTGATTTGAACGAAAGTGCCTTTGAAATTATCTTTGCTCAAATGCACGATATATTTTCCTTTCGGAAGATTGGAAAAGGTGAATTTCCCTTCGCTGTCGGAGGTAGTTTGTACCTCAAACCCTTGAATTTCAACAGAAACACCTGTTATTTTTTGATTTGTTTTGCAATCAACAACTCGCCCCGAAACCGAATACTGAGCCAGCGAACTGAACGATATACAGAAAAATAATACTAAATAATAAAATCGATTCATTTTCAGTTAGTTAATACAGAATCATTTTTAAATAAACTCTCAAATTTTGGTTTTGTTGCTTATAAAGCCTTTTTTTTGAATATCCGCAATGCCATATACGAATGAGATTATCTCAAATTTTACTTCGTACAATTCGGCTTTCAGCCTCGTGTGTGAAAATTCGTGATTAAAATAAACCACAGATGACACAAATTTCCACAAATTTCGTATTAGTAAAAGTGGATATTCACTAATATTTTAAATAAGATGTTAGTGTTTTGTCAGACTGAGCGAAGTCGAAGCCTCGCACTGTTTTTGGGCTTCGACTTCGCTCAGCCTGACAGAAACTTCATTCAGCTCTGACAAGAATTTCATTCAACCACTACACTTTACTAAAACTTTCCGTCTTGACTGACTTGGTATTGAAAAGTTGGGAAAAGGGCTTTGGCTGAATCGTTATAAACATCGGTAACTTGGATTTTTGCATAACTGCCCGAAGCGGTTTTCACGATATACACCCACTTGGTAGGAGCAAAAACGCTGGGCCAAGTAGGCATATTGGCAGGCGAAAAAGCCACATATCCCGAAACCTCTTCTGGCTTACCAAAAGCTCCCGACATTACCTTTGAAAAAGAATCATCTTTTGTAACCAAATTCGGATAACTTCCGATGGTCATCGTTCCCAAAGTGTCTTTTGCAAAAGTCGCTCCCGATGGAACTTCGGTAATGGCAGCAAAATCTTTGGATTCGGTTTTAAAAAGACCTCCATTGCCTTTCCCTGAAGTACCTCCATTGGTTTTTACATAATAATAGTAGAACGCAATGTCCCAATCGGTACTTTCCGTAGGATTTGCGACTTTAATGGCTGTGCCTTGGTCAAAAGAAAAATATGTCCAATTATCGGAAAAAAGTTGCAGATTTTTAAATTCTTTAACATTTCCATCTGTCGGTGTCGGTGTAGTTTCTTCTTTACTACACGAAGTAAAAGCAAAACTAAGTAATGCAACGGATAAAAATACGAGTTTTTTCATAACTTTTCTTATTCGCTTTTATTGATTGTAAGTCTGTATTTTAGCTTAAACTTCCCAAAAGTATATGTTTTTGTTCCGTCAGTTGCTTCTGTAACATTGTAAATATCAGTTACTTGTATTTTAGCATATGTTCCATCGGCAGTTTTCATTACATAGACATTACCTGTGGTATTATACACATTTGTTCCTCCGTATAGTGCTATATTTGTAGGACTTATGTTTATAATTCCCGTTTGAGTTCCAAAACCTCCTGACAAGATAGGTGAGATATTCAATTTTACCGTAGCACCTCGTACAGTTACCTCTGTTTCAGCATCTTTTGTGTATTTTGAAGCATCGGTAAAGGCTTGTGTAACGGCTGTGAAATCTGTTCCTGTTGGGGTTGCTACGGCTGCTTTTCCAGCACCAGAAACGCCTCCGTTCGTAATTACAAAATATCGGTTGAAAGCGATGTCCCACGAAAGGTCGGTTGCAGGTGTAGTTGGTGTAACTACTTTGCCATCAGCCAAAGAAATGTATGTCCAAGTTGCCGTTCCTGAACTTACATCAAAAGTGATTTCCTTTTCATCGGTGAAAGAAAGGTCAATGGTTTCTTTGGGTTGCTCTTCTGTTGAGTTGTCTTTATTACAACTTGCTAAAATAAACACTCCTAAAATAAGAGATAAAAATAATTTGATTCGCATAATATTTAATTTTAAAATTCAGACACAAAGGTATTTTATTTATTTAGAATAAACAAAAATAATTTAATATTTTTCTTCTAAAAAATAATACTTCATTACATTGCATTGAAAATTAATAATATGCAAAATAAATTATCTATACACAATCTAAACTGTGAATTTATTCAATGTATATCAAAATAATTAAATAAATTTTACAGAAAAAAAAATTTCACATCTAAATATTGATTTTAATTTAATTTTATCTATAATTCAATCACAAAAAAAAACAGAGACATAATACATACGTCTCTGTCATTTATACGATTATACGAATGATTTTAAAAATCCTTTCGTTTTGTTTTTTGTTTTATTCCTAAAAAAATAAATAATACCCAAGCCAAAAGTACGCCCATTGACACCCAAAGCCCTACCGATGTTCCGAAAAATTTCTTGAATATAGCACCTGTGTAACCCATTAATGCTGAGATGTCTAACT
>JAUNHN010000119.1 GCA_030523915.1 Capnocytophaga sp.
TCATAATTTTTTCAGAGTAAGAACTTTTTTATATTTATTGTTTTAACTATTTTTTTCTTTGTTCTTTTCCTTCGATGGAAAGAAACTAAGTTTACAAATGGTTTATAATCAATCATTTGCTTCTTTATAAAGTAGTATGAGGTAATGATTTAGTAATGAATCCTTATTTCATTGGATTTATTTCCTTTTCCTTGTAACTCGATGACACAAAGGTACAAACTATTTACAAATAAGCAAAAAAAGTTTACCTTTGCCTCTATGAACTGCTGTTGTTGCACCCTGCAATTTAAAATTGCTGGGTGCAACAACAGCAGTTCGATAAGGTTATTTTTAGTCGCAGTCCATTCTAATTTTATAGTGATATTTTGAATATCTTCTTCTAACATTGTAATACGTTTATAAGATATTCTTTCAGTTGTTTTTTACATAGGATTTGTACTACTAAAAAATCATAATATGTACAAAAATCAGCATCAAAATTCAACATAGGTTCAGGCAGTGTGGCTGTGCCAAATCAATTTTATATCTCAGAAAATACCTATCATCCCACTGTTGATTTCCTGAGAGATAATACTTGTGGTTTAATATCCCTAAAAAATGCTTTTTCTTCTTCTGGAGAATCAAATCCGTTGTTTAAAACATACGGAACAATCCCAAGACCAGCTTTATCAGAACATTCAACGGCTACTCAAACGTGCTGAACTCTCAACAATGCCAACATCCTTTCACGCCCAGTGGACTAAAAATACGCGGACATTTAGGTTCGGAGTTGTAGCGTAAAGCCGCTACGGTTTTGTCCATAGAGAAGCATAGTAAATCGGAGGTTTCTATGGTATGCCCTTTAAAGGTACGTGGCGGAAGTTTAACCAAAATGCCATTGTTATTATTTCGGTGGGATGAAAGCTATGGAATGCATCGCTATTGTGGTTCTAAAAGCAGTTCAGCAACTACGCAGAACAAAGATGCCACATTGGCTTCATTAATATCTCCTCTGTTTAAAAAACAGACCTCGTGGTTGATGACTGATTTAAGTTGGGAGATACAAGAGATAACGGGCGTTACCGAACGAACGTGTAAGAAATACATCCGAAATTTACTGGAAAAAGATATTTTAACTATTGAAAATCAAAACCCCACTACTATCACTATGGGAACCAAACTCAAAGACGTTTTTTAATTTTTTAATCTTTTGATAAATAATCTTTTAATCTTTTAATAAATAATCTTTTAAATTTAAAAAAATGGAAATTAACAGAATTGAATTTATTGCGTGGATGGAGCGAATTATGGCTCGATTTGATTTACTAAGTGAAGCCATTGACAAATCGGAAAGCAGACGAAATATACTCGATGGTGAAGAATTGTTGAACAACCAAGGTTTGATGCTGATATTTAAAACCTCGGCTCGCTCGTTACAACGTTATCGTTCAGATGGTAGGTTGCCGTATTACACGATTTCAGGGAAAATTTACTACAAACTTTCGGATGTTCATCAGTTTATTCGGGAGTTTTTGTTCAATGAAAACCCAGTACAGAAAAATGAAAAATCGGTCAAACTCACCGAAGCTCCCAAAGAAATCCGAGGGGTGCAACTCACCAAAGAGCAAGGCAAACCCTATTGGATTTGCAAATACCTCAGGCAGAAGTCATCACATTGTGTTGTCCTAAATACAAGCAAAAGCAATTGAAAATCTTTGAAAAAGTGGTCAAATGTCCTGATGAGCAATGACATTGGATATTTTTTAGAAATATATGTGGAAAAACACTTAGCGAGGAAGCTATAAAAGACTTGATTGAAAAGAAAAAAAGTCCGCTTATCAATGGAGTGATTTAAGAAGAATATGTATTTTTTGATTATCCATTTTAAAAAAATATTTACTTTTGTCCGAGTTTAATCACTTGGGGGATGAAAATTATTCGATTATTATTTTTTTTACATTTTTATTGTTTGTTTTCTCAAGAACAGCACCCTATATCTACTGCATTTCCTTTTTTACTTATTAGTACAGATGCTGTTGGGTCAGGAAAAGGGGATTTGGGGGTAGCGTCTAAGCCCGATGTTTTTTCTCAGTATTGGAATGCTGCTAAATATGTTTTTGCTCAAGAAGAATCTTCTGTAGGGATGGGTTACACTCCATATTTGAACAAAGTAGTTCGAGATATTTTTTTAGGAAATCTTAGTTATTATAAGAAAATAAATCGAGGTGCTTGGGCAGGAAGTTTCCGATATTTCAGTATAGGAGAAGTTACTTTAACGCAAAGTTTTGGTAATGAGGCGTATGTTTTAGGAAATTTTCGTCCTTCAGAGTTTGCTTTTGATGTATCGTATAGTCTGAAACTGAATGAGTCTTTTGCGATGGGTGTGGCGACACGTTTTCTAAATTCTAACTTACGATTGCCTACTGATGATAATATTACAGCAAGAGGGCTAGCATTTGATATTTCAGGGTATTATCACTCTAAAGAGCATTTAATAGGTAATTATTTTGGGAAATATACATTGGGATTTCAAATATCCAATATAGGTAGTAAGGTTAAGTATGAAGATTTAGGCAAAACCTTTTTTATCCCTACAAATCTAAAAGCTGGGGCAGGATATTTGGTAAGCGTAGACAGTTATAATACATTTAATTTTTTACTGGAATTCAACAAATTACTTGTGCCAACATCCTCGCAAAATTCTGAAAATATTGATTTTCTGCAAGGAATTTTGAAATCATTTTCAGATGCTCCAAACGGAGTGTCAGAAGAGTTTCAAGAAATTTCGTGGGCATTAGGAGGTGAATATGCGTATAACGAGTCATTGTTTTTAAGGGCAGGGTATTTTAATCAGTATAAAAATAAAGGAGATAGAAAGTATCTAACTGTAGGTTCAGGATTTAAGGTAAAGGCTTGGCAACTCGATTTTTCATATCTATTTTCGACAGCCAGAACTCATAATCCTTTAAGTTCATCACTACGTATAGCTTTACAATATACACTTTAGGATGTTAAATTAGTTGGATAGAGCTGTTCAAAATGTTAAAATACTTTTGGGTATGATTTATTTTCCTACTTTTGTAAAGTATTTAAATAACTACTATACAATACAATGGCTTTTTCTAAAATAGGATATTTTATTTTTTGCTTTTTTGTATTATTATCTTGTGCTCACGAAGAAAATATTCCTATCAAAGGAGATTTTTCTATTTTAGTTGTAGGGGATAATTATAATGTTCCTGTACGAGTACGGATGATAAATAAAATACAAGGGGCTGATACCTTTATGTGGGAATTTCCTCAAGGGAGCTATACATCTTCTGACGCCCCACATCCAGAGGAAATAGTCTATACACAAGTAGGTACACACACTATTACACTACACACTTCAAACATAGACGGAGAGAAAAAAGTTTTCCAAAAATCGTTTACTATCTTTGATGAACTGACAGCGTCATTTGACTGGGAGCAGTCAGGAAGTTCTTATGCTCCATTAGTACTCACGATGCAAAATAACAGTCAAGGAGGGTTAATATACCAATGGCATTTTGAAGGAGGTACGCCTGAATATAGTACAGAGAAAAATCCTCAAGTGGTATTCAATAAAGGAGGTGATTTCAAAATTACGTTAGAAGTTATAAATAATTCTCAAAGACAAAAAACAGAGAAAATAATACAAGTAGCACCACTATTAGAAGTAGATTTTCAGTGGTCAAATGAATACGAGCATAACTCACAAGCCCCAGTACGTATTTATTTAGAAAATCTTTCGAAAAATGCAACATTGGGATACCATTGGCAAGTTAGTAACGGAACTTTCATTCAGGAAAGTACAGAAGAGAATCCAAGTTTTCTACTTTCACAAGCGGGTGAATATACCATTAAACTTACCGCCCAAAACGATAAACAAACTCTTTCAGCTGAAAAGCAAATCAAGGTAACGCCCGGAAATAATTTGCTTACTTTTACAAATATTAAATTAGGAATTCATTCGGCACATAATATAGGAAGTTTTTTCTCTTCTTACTTAGGTAGAGTTTTGACTTCCAGCGAGATAGATTCTGAAACAGGCAAGTTAATAGACTTTGTTTTCTTTGGTCAGAATGCTTCTTTCTCGTATAATGTATTCATTTCACCTGATAAAGCACAAACTACGGTTTTTGAGCCGATTACAAACGCTACAGAGAGCTATTTTATCAATAAACAAGAAAATACAGGACAGTCACTTTTGACTATAAATGATTTTAATAATCTACAAGCTGCAACGGGTTTAACCTCTATCGATGTAATAGGAAATCAAAATCAAGCACCTTTTAATGATACAATGAATCCAAGAGTAGTACTTTTCCAGACTGCTAATGGTAGAAAAGGAGCTATCAAAATAAAATCCTTCGTAAATAACGGAACACAATCTTATATTTTGGCAGATATTAAAATTCAAAAAGTTCCTTAACAACATGAGTTACAGATGTTTGCTTTTTTGGTTTTGTTTGTTATTTGTTTCGTTTCTATATTCGCAACAAGTGGATTTAGAAACCCTTGATGATAGAATAAAAGAGACAATCAAGAAAAATCCATTTTCAATCTCAGGAAGTGCTTCTGCTAACGGAGTATATACACAGGCTTCGGATAGCCAAATGAATGCCCCTTTTTTGTATTTTTTAAGCGGAAATATTAATATAGGAGTCTATGATTGGTCGATTCCTTTTAGTTATCGTTTTACGAATCAAGGGGATAATTTCAATTATCAGATTCCTTTTAAATTTAATAGATTAAGTCTTCATCCCAAATACAAATGGATACAAGCACACATAGGGGATGCTACAATGACTTTTTCGCCCTACACCTTTAATGGACTACAATTCACGGGAGGTGGATTGGAATTAACTCCTGATAAATTTCCTATCAAAGCTTCCTTTATGGCAGGGCGTTTATTGAAAGCTGTAGAATATGATGGACAGCCACAATCCACACCTAATTATCAGCGATGGGGTTATGGAACTAAGTTAGAATATAAGCACGATAACATAGAGCTGGGAGCTATCGTATTTGCTGCAAAAGATGACCCTACATCACTTACAGTTCCTATTCCCGATGAGAAGAACATCTATCCTTTACAAAATCAGGTATATTCTCTTTTGGGAAAATATAAGCCATTGCACTTTGTTGAAGTTTTTGGTGAATATGCACTGAGTGCTTTGGGGTATGTCGATGAAGTACAGAAAAAGTATGTAGCATATAATACAGGAATTAACTTTATAATAGGAACAGGGAGTATAGGGGTACGTTATGAGTTTGTAGCTCCTGAATATAGAACCTTGGGGGCATATTATTTTGTCAATGATATGGAAAATATCGTACTGAATAGTTCTGTGAATTTATTCCGTGGCAATGTAACATTATCTTCCAGTATAGGCAGACAAAAAGACAATCTCAATGGGCAAAAAATCAAACAATCTAATCAGTGGGTAGGTTCTGCAAATGTTTCTGCAAAAATAACTAACGCATTATTAATAACGGGAAGTTATAGTAACTTCACTATGTTCACGAATAAGCATTCAAGCCCTTTTGAACGAATTAATAATCCATTATTATATGAACAGCCTCAAGATTCAATTAATTACAAACAAGTTTCACAGAACACAGCTATAAACATAGCTTATTCTATATCTGAAACACAACAATTTGCACTTACTTATACACTTAATGATGTGGTAAATAGAGAAAACGAAATCGTTAGGCGTGGAGGCATCTCTCGTTTTCATAACGCAGGGGTTAATTACTCTATATTGTTCCCTGAACGAAAAATGTCTATAACTCCGTCGTTTAATTACACTTATAATTTAGTAGCTCGGGAAAAATCACATATTTTTGGGCCTTCAGTGCAATTGGCAAAAACCTACTTAGAGGATAAACTAACTACATCGTTAGGAGGAAATTACAGTAGGTTAATAAACGCTATTTCAAATGCCAATACGATAAACATACAACTGTCAGCGGTGTATTCTCCTTGGAAAAATCATCAGTTTAATCTAAGTGCGATTCAATCTTTTCGGAATAATT
This sequence comes from Capnocytophaga sp., assembly GCA_030523915.1. Classification (GTDB taxonomy): domain Bacteria; phylum Bacteroidota; class Bacteroidia; order Flavobacteriales; family Flavobacteriaceae; genus Capnocytophaga. Next base: position 6,043 of record JAUNHN010000119.1, read on the forward strand.
CCTCACAGACAGCTGCTACATCTGGGCAAAATACGCATATTAGCATAGGATATGTATATAATTTCGATAAAGTTCAAGTTCCTCTCCCTAAGATTCAATTCAAAAAGAAAGAAAATCTAAAACCCGAAAAGCATAAAAATGCTCATAAAGATAGTATTGATAAGAAGAAAAAAGAGATTACTAATATAGATATCTCAAAGAAACAAAAAGAAAAGATTAGTACAACCAAAAAGCGTACTAAGAAAACAAAGGACAAAGCTGAAGTAGCAGCCACCCCGATAGTAACAGAAAAAAAACCAAATAATAAAAAGCCTACTGACTCAGAAGTGGCTAATTTGTTACCCGACTTATCATATATACCTGATTTATATACTGAAGTTACAACTCTTAGCTCGCTTATAGACGACCCTAATCGTACAAAAAGCCAGCAAAGACAAGACAAACAATTATTAGAGAAAAAAATAGAACAAGCACAGAGTTTACAACGAGATTACCGATTTTTTGTTTTTCAATGTTTACAAAATCTTTACAACCAAGCAACAAAAACAGATGGAAGATTGAAGAGTAACTTATTGGCTAAAAAGCAAATTTGGGATAAAGAAAAAACTCAACAAGCTGAAGAACAATTCCGAAAAGCTGAAGAAGGATTTACATCGCATTTATGGATGATGCAACAGCTTGAAGGGCTCACGCTCCAAGACGTTATCAATGAGGAAGGTCTTTTAATGATTTTTGCAGAACGTCATAAAAAAGATATTTTTGAAGTTTTACAAAAAAATATTGCAACAAAAGAAAAAATGAATTACATTTCCGTGCTATTAGCTGATTTTTATCACACATATAACGAATAAATTTATAAAAAAACACTATTTTCGATGCATTTTCTCCGTCATATATTGCTTTTTATATTTTTGAGTTTTAGTATAGGT
>JAUNHN010000120.1 GCA_030523915.1 Capnocytophaga sp.
AATAGAGGCTCAATGCGAACGCTTCTGAGACTCATCGGAAGCGTTCGTATCTAATTACGGGAATGCTCCTAATTTCTGTTATATCCAAATTGCCCTGTTTGTAGAATTTTTTTCCACCACTTTTCTCGTTCAGTTATAATGCGGTCATCAGTTTTGTATTTGTAGATGTCAAGAATGGTGTATCGGAAATGTTTTTTTATGTGTTCAAATGGTAATTCTTTAAGCTCTATATTACCACCGTGTCCGTTTTCTATATATGAAGTCCAGCGACCTAAAATCATATCTTTTCCGTATGCCGATCCTACATACATTTTCCCATTGGAGGTATCTGTTATTAAATAAACGCCTTTCTGATTTTCTAATGCCGTTTTCCAGCTTTCTTTTTGCAAAACTCGCTTTAAATTTTCCCACGATAAATTGATTTTATCATACCCAGGAAAAAAATCATTGTCCAATTTATCTTGCAAGATTTCTTTAACGATAAACTCATCAATTCTATCTCCCTTTAAAGTAACAAACGCATTTGTTTTCGGAAATTGAATGATTACCCTCCCAAAATATTTCTTATATTTTTCAATAGGTTCGTGGTCATAAAACTTATAAAGGCTCGTTGATGTTGTTCCGTCAGAAAGTACATTATGGTCTTTGGTAATTCTTGAAATATCAATCAGTAACCATTCGTTTTTTCGGATTTCAGCCAACCCAATTACGATCTCATTTTCTTTAAACCACTTTCGATTTTCGCTATTGTGAAAATTCCCAATGAGTAATTTCTCGCGATCGTTATGGTAATGTTCTAAGGCATTCCACGAATCGTTTGAAAGATTAAATCGTATTTTTACATTGCTTAAATCTTCCAATTTCAAAATGTCATTTAATGTTATTTTGTCCATATTTTCTATTGATTTACTGCTATTTTCTTCTTTTTTAGTCTCTTTTTTGATTGATTTAATGTAATTTTCTATTTCTTCGCTATTTTCAAAAATTTCTGTTGGGTTATTAAATGGAGGGCGACTGATATTTTGCGGACTTAATAACTCGCCGTTTTCAATTTCATCAGCATAAGTAGGCGTTGAACGGAAATCTCCTTTTCCTCTGAAATTCAAGATAATAGCTTGTACCCCAGAGAGGACAGCTATTTGCAACCCAGTAGCTTCGCTTTCGTAAAAATCATTTCGGTTTAACCGCATACGCACTTGTTTGCCCTCTAACCAGCTTTCTGGACAGTAACCATTCCACATTTGGTCAAGTTTAGGGGTATAAATTTCTTCTGTGTCATCTGAATATTCATCGACTTTTTCTGATTTTTCAATTAAAATACCATTTGAATCCCATTCGAGATAATTTTTATCATATTTCAGCTTTATGTTTAGCACTTCTTCAAATCGTTTTTTTGAATAAAAATCCTCTGGGAGAACTTTTTGCTCTTTCAAATCTTTTAAAAGCTGCTGAATTACATATTCTTTGTAATCTTTATGAACGGTTATCAAATATAGCCGAAACCAATAAGGAGCTTTTTGCCGAACCTTTGTAAAAACTTCCTCAAAAGTAGCGAAAGCCGTTGTTTCATACACATCATAGCCTTCATCGGTAAAATCGTTGGACACATAATTGCAAATAAATCGCTCTCCGTTTGCATCTTTTTGGCGTTTAATATCAATTCCGCCTCCTTCGGCTCCAAGTTCAAAAACTAATTCTTCTTTCATTGGATATATTTTTTAGTAATTTACCGCAAAATTACACTGAAAAACACAATTATTTGGGTACAATTCGGTACATTTGCACCAAAAATGGAAAATTTAGATTTCAATCAGCTTTTACGACAGGAAGTGGAGCAGGTTTTCGGGCAGAAAATTACCGACAAACCTACTTCCCAATGGCTGTCGGCTCAAATTCAGAAAGAAATCAATGAATCGATAACCTACCAAACGATACGGCGGTTTTGGGGAATTATCGATACGAAAAAAAAGGCAAAAAAGGAGGAAAAAGAAGGTGAGAAAAAAGAAACAAAACCGTTCTTACACACCAAAAATGTCCTTTCCCGATATGTCTGTTATAAAAATTTTGATGCGTTTTGTGAATATAAACGAGCCAAACAAAACAAAGAGCTTACGACCAATTGGAATATCATAAAAGATTGGTTTTCAATAAAAAAGCACGATAATCCGTTGGCAGACAGCCAGTATTGGCACGACAAATTAAGTCAGGTTTTCGCTCAATTTATTCTGACGGACGAAACGATTTTTGATAGTTTCTGCAAGGCGATGCACCAAAGCGAGGTCGCAATGAAATACATCATTTCGTACCACCCGATGTACGATAATTTAGCGAAAGATTGGTATTTCAGAGGGCTGAATTTGTTCGTGCGAAACTCCAAAGAATTGCATTACAAGCTGTTTGAAGCGATTTTGTTGTTTAAAAAATCGGTTTATACTTGTCAGGAGGCAAATCTTCCGCAACAAAAGCAACTGATAGAAGAATTATTGAGCGAAGTTCGCAAAAAATACGGTACAATATGGGTTTTAGAAGCGAGAGCTATGGGTTGTTTGCTGTATTTTTACAAAAAAACGAACGATGAAACGGCTTTCAACCGACTAAAAAATGCGTGTTTTGAGCTATTGGAGCGTCATAAAGAGGTGATTTTTGAGCTTGATAACTACGATATTTTTGTTTTTATGCTGTCGGACTATTGCAATGTGTGGCAAATGCCCGAAATTAGCCGTCAGTTGCAAGAAAAATATTCGTTGTACTTTGCCGACAAAGCCCTTTGGCGAAACGGCTATAACCACGCCGCCACGCTTGTAGAAGCGACCACTTTGTTTCTTACCAATGAGTTTTCCGAAGCCCAAAAACGCTACGAAACGATTCATATTCACCAATTAAATTTTGATTTTAAGGATTATTTTACGATTCAATATCAACTTCTTGCGTTAGGTTTCTGCAACAAAACCGCCTCAGAGCGAAAAGAAAAAATAAAAACCACCATCTTACACCTCATCGACCAAACAGGATTGCTATACTTTGAAAAATTGATTCCTGTTTTTGAGGAAAAAGTGTCTTTGGGAGCAAGTTAATAGAAAACGATAGAATTCAAATAAAAATAAAAAATCTCGGAGGATATTTTAAATGTTTGGTAGTTTTTTAATATCTTTGCTTTATGCAGCAATTAAATTTTAGTACATATTCATTTCGGTTTAAAAATGTAGACGGAAAGTTTTTTATCTTTGATGAGATTCGTAAGAAATTTGTGGCATTACAGCCCGAGGAATGGGTACGACAGCACGTGATACGTTTCTTAAAAGAAGAAAAAGGATTTCCTTTATCTCTAATAAATGTAGAAAAAGAATTGATAATCAATGGATTAACAAAACGTTATGACATTATAGTATATTCAAAAACAGGTGATGTTTTTCTAATAGTAGAATGTAAAGCTCCAACGATTTCGATTTCACAAACCGTTTTTGACCAAATTGCACGTTATAATTTGGCATTACAATCAGAAATGTTGATGGTAACAAATGGGTTAAATCATTATTTTTGCCAAATGGATTATAAGAATGGAAAATACGTATTTCTGAAGGAACTTCCTCATTATAAAGGAATATAACCAAAAATAAAACCTGTGATTTTTTGGCAAACTTAGCCAATAATCATTCCTGCAATAGTCGCTGAAAGAAGCGAAGCCAATGAGCCACCTAAAACGGCTTTTAAACCAAACTCTGAAAGTGTTTTTCGTTGATTAGGAGCTAATGACCCTATTCCGCCGATCTGTATTCCAATAGAGGCAAAGTTCGCAAATCCGCAAAGCATATAGGTAGCAATAATGACTGATTTATCATACATTAGATGAGTAGCGTTGGCAACGTTTTTTAAATCAGCCAGTTGAGTATAAGCAACGAATTCTGATGAAGCTAATTTCACCCCCAAAAGTTGCCCCATAAGCATCATATCTTCTTTTGCAACTCCAATAAGCCACATTAGTGGAGAAAAAATCATTCCTAAAATCATTTCTAACGAAAGTGCATTGTAGGGTGTATTTGTTGCAATGTATCCATTAAGTGAGGTAATATCCCCTATCCAAGAAAAGAAATAATTAATCATTGCGATAAATGCAACAAAAACTAAGAGCATTGCCCCAACATTGGCGGCTAATTTTAACCCTTCGGTAGTTCCGTTTGCGATAGCATCTAATATATTTGAGCCAACATTTTCGGTAGAAACTTTTGATTCGTTAGAAAATTCTTCAGTTTGAGGATAAAGTATTTTTGAAATAACAATCGCACCTGGAGCAGCCATTACCGATGCTGCAAGTAAATGTTTGGCAAACATCAGTCGTAGAGCAGGGTCATTGCCTCCTAAAAAACCAATGTATGCCGCCAAAACACCTCCCGCTACCGTAGCCATTCCTCCTATCATAACAAGCAGAATTTCAGAACGATTCATTTTTTCGAGGTAGGCTTTAATCATCAGAGGAGCTTCTGTTTGTCCTAAGAAAATATTTCCTGCCACAGATAGGCTTTCAGCACCTGAAATACCCAAAAATTTAGATAATACCCAAGCCATTCCGCGTACAACTACTTGAATAACACCCAAATAAAACAACAAAGAGGTTAGAGCTGAAAAGAAAATAATAGTGGGTAAAATTTGGAATATAAAAATAAATCCGTATGTGGAAGCGTCTAACAATCCTCCAAGTAAAAACTCACTTCCTGCTTTGGTAAAATCCAAAATTAGGACAAAAATACCTCCCACTTTCTCAAAAATAGTTTGAACAAAACCAATTTTGAGTACTCCAATGGCCAGAAGGAGTTGCATTCCAAGTCCAATACCCACAGTTTTCCAATTGATTCTCTTTCGGTTACTGCTGAAAATATAAGCAATTAGCAATAAAAATATCATTCCTAACACACCTCGCAAAAGGCTTTCAAAAGAAAATCCCTCACTTGGAATGAGCTGTTGGGAGCTTTCTGTTGGAACGATTTGTTCTGCATTTTGTGCAAATGCTATTACTGGAATTAAAAAAAGCAAATAAAAATATTTAAAAGCAGTACTCATTTTTAGTTAAATGTAAAATTTATGAATTATCTCGTTTTGTAATTTCATCTCTGATTTGGGCTGCCATCTCATAATCTTCGTTTTCGATGCAATCATTGAGCATTTTTTTCAGTTCAGAGAGAGTGTGGCGTCCAAATCTGCTTTTTCCCATAGCATTGTCATTATCAATGGTTTCTGCAGAAGATTCAGCATCGGGGTATGACGGTTCATTTAGGTTAGGAATGTGCAATCCTACCTTTAACAAAATGTGTTTGTATGTGTAAATAGGGGCATTGAAGCGTAGTGCGATAGCGATGGCATCGCTAGTGCGTGCATCAATAACATATTCGCGACCTTCGTGTTGGCAAATCAAGTTGGAATGGAAAATGCCTTCAGTGAGTTTATGAATAATTACTTCAGTAACTTTGATATTAAATGTTTTTGCAAAATTTTTGAACAAATCGTGTGTCAAAGGTCTTGGAGGAATTAAATTTCGTTCCAATTCCAAAGCAATAGCCTGAGCCTCAAACGCTCCAATGACGATAGGCAATTTCAAATCCGATTCTAATTCGTGCAAAATCAACACAAAAGCCTCATTTTGAGATTGGCTATAGGAAATTCTTTTTATAAAAAGTCTGACTAAATCCATCGTAACTAAACTATATATAACTATTCAAGATGTAAAAGTAATGTAAAAAATACATTTAAAAAAGTTTTTGTTGAAAAATTACTTTTTAGGAGGTTGAATATTAATTTTTGTTGTGTTACATTTGCCAAAAAATTAGATTCAAAATTCAGTATTAAACAACAATTATTATACTATGAAATGGAAAGGAAGAGCTCGAAGTACTAACGTAGAAGATCGCAGAAAGGGAGGCGGTGCTACAAAAATTGCAGCAGGTGGAGGAATAATCGCATTGGTATTCTTCGCAATACAATTTTTTGCAGGAGGAGGAAATACCGAGCAACTTATACAGCAAGCTCCCCAACTTATCGAAATGGTGAAAGGGTCTCGTACCGAAAATAAAACGGGACAAACGGAATTTACTCAAGCCGAGTTAGACCAATTGGAATTTGTAGAAGTAGTGCTAAAAGATACCGAAGATGTTTGGGATAAGGTTTTTAAAGAAAACGGACTAACGTATCGAAAACCGCAATTCGTACTTTTCAGAGGTTCTGTACAATCGGGTTGTGGCGGAGCTTCCACAGCTTCAGGACCTTTTTATTGCTCGGCAGATGAAAAAATATATATGGATTTAGATTTTTTTGACCAACTGAGCCAACAATTCAAAACAAGTATAGGCGAATTTGCCATAGCTTATGTGATTGCTCATGAGGTAGGGCATCACGTGCAGCACCAGCTGGGAACACTATCCGAAACCAGAAAGGCACAACAGCAAGTAAGTGAAGTAGAAGCAAACAAAATTATGGTAGCTTTAGAATTACAAGCCGATTTTTATGCTGGGCTGTGGGCTCATCATAACAAACAACACCTCGAAGAAGGTGATATAGAAGATGCTCTCAATGCAGCCAGTACCGTGGGTGATGATAATATCCAAAAGAAAACACAAGGACACGTAGTGCCTGAAACTTTTACACACGGAACGTCTAAACAGCGTATGGAATGGTTTTCGCGAGGTTTTAAAACAGGTGATATAAAACAAGGAAATACATTTGCACAAATTCAGTAATAAATAAAAAAAGTGGAGTTAGTTTTAAAACTCCACTTTTTTTATAATTATCTTTGTATTTTAAAATATAGGAACTAATCCGATACGAACACCAAATCGAGGATTGCGAACACCATTCACATCATTAAAGTCGTTTCTCCAGATAAAATCAATACGAATAAATCGAAGATTCCCAAATCCAATATTTTCAATTCCAAATACATATTCCCAATAAAGACGTTCAGGGGCATTGTAAAC
>JAUNHN010000121.1 GCA_030523915.1 Capnocytophaga sp.
AAATACACAATTCTAAGGTTTTGTTAGGTTCAGCAACACCTTCACTTGAAAGCCTTTATAATGTAAAACGAGAAAAATACGGCTATATACATCTTTCTAAACGATTTGAAAACTTTCAAAAGCCTGATATTGAAATTGTTGATATAAAAGACAAGTACTTCAGAAAGCGAATGAACGGGCATTTTTCAGATATTCTTATTCAAGAAATTGAACAAACTTTGCAACAAGGAAGCCAAGTCATTTTATTTCAGAACCAACGAGGCTATGCTCCTATGGTTCAGTGTGAATCCTGTGGAACGGTGCCTCAATGTCCCCATTGTGATGTAAGTCTTACCTATCATCGTGGTCGTAATCAATTACGTTGCCATTACTGCGGATATACCATTGCGATGCCAGAGGTATGTATAGCGTGCGGTAGTCCTAATTTTAAAATGAAAGGATTTGGTACTGAGCAGATTGTAAAAGAATTAGCTGTGTTATTTCCTGATATAGTGGTAGATAGAATGGATCAAGATACGGTGAGTAGAAAGTATGGTTATGAAAAAATTTTATCAAAATTTGAACAACAAGAAACGCAAATTTTGGTAGGTACACAAATGATTAGCAAGGGGTTAGACTTTGAAAATGTTGGCTTGGTAGGAGTAATGAATGCCGATTCGTTAATTCATTTCCCTGATTTTCGAGCTCATGAGCGTAGCTTTCAGCTTTTGATGCAAGTATCGGGTAGGGCAGGACGAAGCTCCAAAAAAGGAAAGGTATTAATCCAAACTTACAACCCAAAACATCCTGTTTTGCAACAGGTTATATCTAATGATTTCAGAACGATGTTCCAAACACAACTTCAGGAGCGTAGTGAATTTTTATATCCACCTTTCGTCCGATTATTGAAAATAACATTTAAACATACTGATTTTAATAAAGTAAATGAAGGAGCAGATTGGTTTGCCAAAGCTCTTGCACATGGATTTTCCTCTCAGGATGGCTTACACCTACTTGGACCTGAATTTCCGTTAGTATCTCGCATTCGAAACGAATATATGAAAGATATTTTGATAAAAATTTCACCTCAAATTTCGGTTGAAAAAGTGAAAAAATTCATATTAAGAACTGAAACAAGTTTTCTTTCTATTCCTAATTTTAGGGCTGTTCGGGTAATTTTTTATGTGGAATAGATATTAATTTTGGGTAACAAAACGAAAAAAAAAAATTGAGACTACCCCAATTTTTCGGATAGCCTCAATTTTTAGTTTATTTCCTAAAAAGCTCCACAAAAGCATCGGCAAGGCGAGGCATCGCTCCGTGCTGTTGGCATACGTAAGCGGCAACTTCTACGGCAAGTTGGTGAGCTTCTTTGATGCTTGTACCGTTCAGATAAGAGGCTACAAAAGCCGCCGTAAACGAATCGCCAGCCCCTACGGTGTCGGCTACATGTACTTTGGGCGATGGTAAAAATGAAATTTTATCTGTCGTAAATACGTAACTACCTTGTGTTCCTTTGGTCAAAATCAGAATTTTTAATTTGTATTCTTGCAATAATTTCTTGCAGATTTCTTCTTCGGTTCCTTTCCAACCGAAAAGCATAGCAATTTTAACCACTTCCTCATCGTTGAGTTTCATCATATTTGATAAAAGTAACGACTCGTGGATAATTTCTGGGTTATAATAATCCAATCGTAAATTGATGTCAAAAATTTTCAAACTATCCTTAGGCATCGTTTGTACAAACTTGCGAATGGTAGCTCGCGACACTTCACTGCGTTGTGCTAGCGACCCGAAACAAACTGCTTGCGTATTTTTTGCTAAATTTTCAGTTTTGCTTGTAAAAGGAATGTTATCCCATGCGACATTTTCGCTTATTTCATACTGCGGAATGCCTGCACCACTAAGGGTTACTTGCACAGTTCCTGTTGGGTAATCGGTGGTTTCCAGCAGATAATTTAGATTTTTTTCTTCTAAACTTTGCAAAATTTCTTTACCTAAAAGGTCTTCGCCAATGGCACTCACCGCATAGCCATTAAACCCAAATTGCGATATATTGTACGCAAAATTGGCAGGTGCTCCACCCAATACTTTTCGTTCAGGGAATACGTCCCAAAGGATTTCTCCCAATCCTACAACTATTATATTTTTCATTTTTTTTATTATTAGCCCCACCTAACCTCCCCAAAGGGGAGGGATTCGTTGAGGAGAAGATTATTTTGTTTATATAAATTCCACAGATACAGCAAATATCGTAAATAATATCGATATAATGAATAAAATCAACTATTATATTTTTCAACTTCGCAGATTAATCTGTGTCCATTCGTGTAATTTGTGGTTAAAATTATGCCTCGACTTTTTCTCTTAGATTAAGCGTCATAATCACCAAATACGCAACTCCGATACAGAGTACAGCCAAAGCTCCGATTTGGGAAGCCGTAGCATCGGAAGCAATTCCCATAACGAAAGGGAAAATAGTTCCGCCGAAAAGTCCCATAATCATCAAGCCTGAAACTTCATTTTTCTTATCTGGCTTGTGAAGCAACGCTTGTGAGAAGATTATCGGGAAAATGTTTGAATTTCCGAAACCTACCAAAGCTACTGCAACATATAATGCCGTTTTGGTATCGAAAATAAAGAATCCAGCCATTGCCAAAATCATACAAACTACGCTTAGTCCGAAAAATTTTTTAGCAGAAAATCTGGCTAAAATAAACGCACCGCTGAAACAACCAATAGTTCTGAACAAAAAATATACGCTGGTAGCATACATAGCGTCGTCCAATGAAATACCCAAACGCTCTTGCAAGATTTTAGGTGCGGTTACATTCACCCCAACATCAATCCCCACGTGGCACATAATCCCAAGAAAGCAAAGAAATATGAATTTGTCTCCCAAAAGAGAAAAACATTCTGCAAATGAAGCGTTTTTGCTATCCGATTTTTCTTCTTCGATATTCGTAAAGCTAAGCCAAAGAATAGCAATTATTGAAATCACAGCAAATAAAGGGAACAAAATTTTCCAATTTTCATACATCAATGCAAATCGAACCATTAAAATTGGAGCAATAAGCGAAGCAATCGCTTTTATGAATTGCCCAAAAGTGAGCGAACTTGCTAATTTATCGCCTTTTACGATGCTCGAAAGTAGCGGATTTATCGATACTTGCATCAGTGTATTTCCGATTCCTAATAGCGAAAACGAAATAAGCATCGAGATGTAAGAGTAATTCACAAACGGAATTGCAAGCGAAACGGCTGTAACGATAAGGCTCAAAATCACCGTTTTACGTCTTCCGATTTTGCCCATAAGCACACCCGTAGGTACTGAAAAAAGCAAAAACCAAAAGAATACGATAGAAGGCAATATGTTAGCAATCGTTTCACTCAGCTGAAAATCAGCCTTTACGTAATTGGTCGCTGCTCCCACCAAATCTACAAACCCCATACAGAAGAATGCTAACATCACGGGGAGCAAGGTCATTAAGTTATTTTTTTGTGTCATATTTTTTTATTTTAAATTATAAACAGATATATTTTCTACGCTGATTTTCCCTTGTGGAACATCAAAAGATAATGAGTTAAATATTTCGGTAGGGAAGAAGGTGTTAGTTTGTACCAATTCGCCGTCATTTACGAAGATTTCTACGGAATTTTTATCTACGAATAGTCGAACTTTGTATGATTTTTTGATTACCAAAGGTGATTTAATAAGTTCAGCTGCAAAATTGTTGCTAAATTCTACATTTCCGCTTTTGGAACGGTCAAAATCAAGTGATTTTTTATCCAAATCGAAGATAAAACGCACTTCTTCATTTTTTTGGTTAAATAATTTGAACTCAAAAACCGATGCTTGTTCTGGTTTTACGACAAATTCGATTTCGTAAGCACCTTGATTGTCGCTGAGTAATTTTTCAATCGTGTAATTTTTTTCAACTGATTGATTTTCAAATTTTTCAACAGAACGGCGTAGGTTTTCTAATTCTTTCACAGGGACGCTACTTAGCACCAAGTGTTCGCCATTATGTGTTAGTTTTAGCTCACGAGGCAAGGTCATCGCACTGCGGAAATATTCCGTAGGGATATAGTTAGCGTAATCCCAATTATTCATCCAACCGATAAAAATTCGGCGGTTTTCGGGAGTATTGCTCCAAGTAACTCCTGCATAGTTATCACGCCCGTAATCAAGCCATAAAGGATAGTTCATCTTATCGGGAGTGAAGGTTTTTCCGTCGAAATCACCGATGAAATATTGCGTAGCACTTCCACCGTTAATTCCACCGGGGTTAATGCTTACAAATAGTACCCATTTTGTTTTTCCGTTGTAAATAAGCGGAAACAAATCAGGACACTCCCAAACACCCCCGTGAGCTCCAAGACCCTCGCCAAATTCGCTGAGTTTTTCCCATTTTTTCAAATTTTTAGAACCGTAAAAAGTAATGGTTTGCGATGTGGCGAGCGACATTACCCATTGCTCAGTAACATCGTGCCAAAACACTTTCGGGTCACGAAAATCTACAATATTTGGGTCGGAAAGCACAGGATTTTGGTCATAAGTGGTAAAAGTACGCCCATTGTCGGTGCTATAAGATATGGACTGCGTTTGGCTTTTGCCTGCCGAAGTGTAAATGGCTATAATTGCATCTTTGCCAAATCCTGCTGTGTTGTGCTTATCAACTACCGCACTTCCTGAGAAAATTGTTCCCAACGCATCAGGACTTATGGCTACGGGAAGATACTCCCAGCTTACCAAATCACGGCTTACGGCGTGTCCCCAGTGCATATTTCCCCATTTTGTTCCATACGGATTATGTTGGAAATAAAGGTGATATTCGCCGTTGTGATATACCATTCCGTTCGGGTCGTTCATCCAGCCATATTGCGGAGAAAAGTGATAAAGCGGACGATACCTTTCGCTGTAATTGAAATCGTAAGTATCTCCTTGTTTTATTTGTTTGTATCCTATATCATTTATTTTCAACGGACTGAAATGTAATTCTACTTTCTTTCCATTATATTTCTCAACGGAAATAGGCACCCAATAATCTATTTTAGATTGAGCCAAACGGAAATCCATAGCTTCGCCCACTTGCTGATTATCCACCACTAAACGGATTTTGTTATCAGGAGCTTCGTTTTCTATCGGAACGAGCAAAAATTTCTTATTTACATCAAAAAAAAGTGTGTAATCGGTCATAAAATCGCTTTTTGATTTGTTTCCTTGTTCTATTTGGTCAATGAGGATATGCCTCCAACCGCCTCGCTGATTATCTACAATGCGAATGACAGCCTTCTTATTTCTATAATTTTTCACCTCCCACGATTGCCATTGAAGGGTTTCGCTTTCTACCAAAGAGCGTGTTTTATAAACACTTTGCCCATTGATGAGCAGTTCGATATAAATATCTTGGTGAGTTCCTCCACCGATAAGGAAATTGATATAATCTCGCTCAATGGTAAATTCTTTGGAAGTGAGCGTTCCTCTGGTGTCATCTCCACCGTTAAAACTATTCGCCAAATAGCTTCCTTCAAATCCGCTGACAGGTTGCTGCCCGCTGTAACTACCTTGTACAGGTACATTGCCAAAAGCATCTCCTTCGAGTGTCCATTTATCAAAATTTCCCGATTCGAAATCATCGATGATAATATCAGAAGTAGGCGTACATTGTGCCATAATAAGTGCAAGTGTACCGCATAAAATTATTTTTTTTCTCATATTGTAATATTATTTTTGTTTTGTTTGATAGTACAAAAATACATTTTTTTCTGTAAAAATATTGTTTTTTGGTTGTCTAATTTATTTCGTTATCAACCTAATGTAGGGGCGAAAAATATTTCGCCCACCATATTAGGGCAAAAGATTTTTTGCCCCTACAATCAACCGTAAAAAAATAGCCTTTTTGTTTTACGATATATTATATTTTGATGAACTTTTATACTGCTTGTTGGTGCTTAACACCCCACCTCTTCGAGGCAACCTCTTAGAAAGAGGGGAATTGCGTGTCGAGGCTCTCGACCTTATTCCCCTTCCTCTAGAAGGGGTGTCTCGAAGAGACGGGGTAGGCTAATCGACTAATTTGCAAAAACAATATCTGAAAAAGTAGCTGAGCCTTCATCAGTAAAGATACCCCATGCATTTTGGTTCATTTGGTAATTTCTGAATGAAAAAGCTACTTGATTATTCACATAAATTGTTCCTGCTGAACCGTCAGTAATTAGCGTTATGTCAAAAACCTTGTCGGCAGGTATCGGTAAGCGATTTGAAGCAACAACAGAAGATTGTCCGTCTTCTTTTCTAACTAATTTTATCTGTGAATCGCTTACATCGAAAAGCAAATCATACGAATAACGAATATTTCCGCAAGCTCTTAACTTGATACCAAACAAATTTGACGAATTAGCATTGATTTTCATACTGATTTTATTAGCAGAAGTGCTTAATCGGTCATATACTTTCACTTGCGAACCGCTTAGTGTTTCGCTTCCGAGTTGTTTGTTGTTTTTGAAAGCAGCCACAAGTGGCTCAGGAGCTTTTATACCCAATGTTCCGTCTTGGTTTTGAACTAATTGGTGTGTGCTTAGCGAACCTGCCCACACTTTTTTCTCTCCGTCTCGGTAGTTTTCGAGAGAGTAAATCCACCCAACTAAGTATCGATTTGTACCGTCAGATACGGTTTTACCAGCATAAAAGAAATCACCGTTTAGGTTATCATTAGTCGGAACTGTCCAATCGGAACTGCCAGAGACTCTATATCGATAGAGAACTCTACGATTATTTTCTGCCCAATCCCAATTCGAATAAATCAAATATTCATAATTTCCCATAGTGAATACATCAGGACACTCCAAAATGCGTTCGCCATTGTAATAAAAAGGGTCTTGTAGTGTCCAATTTATCAAATCGGTCGAGGTGTAGTTTGCCAATACCGCTTGCCAATCATTTACGGCAGCGATATATCCTCTGGTG
>JAUNHN010000122.1 GCA_030523915.1 Capnocytophaga sp.
TTTTTGCCTACATAATCAACAACAATATGTTAGACGCTTATAATTTATCCGTTGGGATACTTCTTCCTATAGAATCCTATCAGGGAGCTGTACCTAAAATGGAAAATCAAATTCATTTAATTCAACAAGCTGAAGCCTATGGTTTTGATACGATTTGGGCTCGTGATATTCCTCTAAATGACCCTGATTTTAATGAAGTTGGACAGATTTATGACCCTTGGATATACTTATCGCACATTGCAACGCTTACCCAAAATATCAAAATAGGGATTGCGAGTGCGATTTTACCATTACGACACCCATTACACGTTGCAAAAGCTGCTGCAAGTTTGGATGTACTTTTCCCGAATCGCTTTCATATGGGCGTAGCTTCGGGGGATAGACCTGTGGAGTATCCTGCTTTTAATCAACCTTTTGAACTCAGAAGTGCTCGAGTTTCAGAACATATGCGGATGTTGAGAGACTTTTGGTCGAAAGATTTTACAAGCTATAATAATGATTTTGGAACTTTGATGACTAATGTTGCCGATGTACTTCCTAAACCATTACAAAAGAGAATCCCTATGTATGTAACAGGACACGTAGGCGGAGTGAATTTGGATTGGATAGCCAAAAATTCTGATGGCTGGATTTACTATCCGCGTGATTTTTCATTTACAAAAAAAATTATCACTAATTGGCGTGAAGCATTAGAAAAAGAAGGACAACCTCGCAAGCCATATATTCAACCTGTATATATTGACCTTGTAGACAATCCTGATTTTGAACCTCAAAAAATGGATTTAGGTTTCCGATTGGGACGCAATTACTTAATCGACATGTTTTCAACCTTACAGAAAGTTGGCGTAAATCACACTATGTTAGTGTTAAAATACAGTTCTCGCCCCGTAGATGAAGTATTAGATGAAATAGGAAGAGAAGTACTTCCGCAGCTTAATAAGTTTCGTTATCCTTAACCATAAATTATATATCTAAAGCCTTATATTTTATGACTATTACTCAGTTTCAATATGTTTTAGCTGTTGCCAAATACAAAAATTTTACCCTCGCTGCCGAACATAGTTTTGTAACACAACCTACTTTAAGTATGCAAATACAAAAATTAGAGGAAGAATTGGGAATTATTATTTTTGACAGAAGCAAAAAACCTCTTCAAATTACTGAAATAGGTGAACAAATCATCAAACAAGCTCAAATCATTGTTAATGAATCTGATAGAATGAGTGATATTGTCGCTCAGCAAAAAGGTGTAATTGGAGGCGAATTTAACATAGGAATCATTCCCACCGTATCTCCTACCCTTTTACCTATGTTTTTAACTAACTTTATAAAAAAATACCCTAAAGTTTGCTTAAAAATAGAAGAACAAAATACTGAAATTATTCTCCAAAAAATAGAAGATGGCACCTATGACGCTGCTATTGTAGCTACACCTCTATACCTTTCTAACATAGTAGAAAAGCCATTATATTACGAACCTTTTACCGCTTATATACCTGAAAATCATAGACTTCAAAAATCTAAAACTATCTATTCCGAAGATTTAGATGTAAATGATATTTTAATGCTTGAAGACGGACACTGTTTTAAAGAAAGTGTACTGAATATTTGTAATCAAGACATTATAGATTCTAAAAAAAATCTTCAACTGAAAAGTGGTAGTTTTGAGACACTTGTGCGATTGGCAAATGAAGGATTAGGAATGACCCTATTGCCTTATCTACATTCTTTAGAATTAAAAGAAAACGAAAAGAAAAATATTCATCATTTTGCAGAACCATATCCAGCAAGAGAAATCAGCTTAATTCATCACAAAAACGAACTTAAACTACAAACTATCAAGGCTTTACACGATGTTATTTCAGGGGTAATCCGTGGAGCCATTGCTTTTCATAACGTAAAAATTATCAGCCCTACAAGAAAAAAATAATTTTTTTGATTTATTAAATTTACCAAAACAATATTTTAAAAGCTGCTTGAGTTATTTATAACCGCAGAAACGTAATGTATTACATCTCGTTTCCTCCCGTAGAGACGCAATGCGTTGCGTCTTTTCATTCTTTTGAGCCACAAGCATTGTGGCTCTACAAATGCAAAACATCGAAAAATAGTATTTTATCAAATTTGCAACTTCAACGAATTTATATCGCAAAATAATTCAAACAAGTTCTTACAACACACTTTTTAAAATAAAAATCTATATATCAGTTATTTACACTTAAAATTTTGGTAATGTTAATAAATTTCCTTTTACTCCAACCCTTTTTCATAGCTTATTTTGTAACTTTGTAAACTAAAAAAATCAAGCACTATGTATTTAATTTTCGACACCGAAACCACTGGTTTGCCCAAACGCTGGGACGCTCCCATTACCGATTCTGACAACTGGCCCAGAGCCGTGCAGATAGCTTGGCAGCTACACAATGATATGGGAAAACTCATTGAGCATAAGGATTTTTTAATCGCTCCTGATGATTTTAACATTCCGTATGATGCCGAAAAAGTACACGGAATTTCCACAGAACTTGCTCAACAAGAGGGGGTTAATATCAACCAAGTCTTTGAAGAGTTCAATCAGGCGTTGCAAAAAGCAAAATATGTAGTAGGGCAAAATATTGGGTTTGACATCAATATTATGGGAGCCGAATTTTATCGCTATGGAGTGGAAACTCCGTTGGCTACGATGCCCGTGCTTGACACTTGTACTGAAATCACAGCAGACCTCTGCCAAATACCTGGGGGGCGTGGCGGACGATTTAAGTTGCCCACACTCACCGAGTTACACGAATTTCTGTTCGGTATACCTTTTGCAGAAGCCCACAATGCTACTGCCGATGTGGAGGCTACCACACGTTGTTTTTTTGAACTTATCCGCCGTGGCGAAGGATTTACAAAAGAGCAAATTCCTACTGAATATATCGCTGATTTTAAGCAATATAACCCTGAACCTTTCCAACTTATCGGTTTAAAGCACGTCAATCTGAAAGAGGCTTCGGAGAAAATCAGAAAAACTCTACAAACCGACAGCGGTCTAAGTCAAGCTGACCTTGATAAAAACCGAGAGCTACTGGAACAGGCATTGTTTGCTCACTTGCATAATCACACGCAATTCTCTGTACTTCAATCTACTACATCGGTAGCCGACTTGGTAAAAAAGACTGCCCAAGAGAAAATGCCCGCTGTGGCTTTGACCGATAGTGGGAATATGATGGCTGCTTTCCATTTCGTAAAGGAAGTGGCTGGATATAACAAATCGGCAGAGGCGAAGAACAAAGAAGCCACCGAAAAAGGCGAAGAACCTACGGAAATTCCTATCAAACCGATTGTAGGTTGTGAATTTAACGTATGTGAAAATCATTTGGATAAATCACATCAAGATAATGGTTATCAAATAGTTATACTTGCAAAAAACAAAAAGGGATACCACAATTTGGCAAAAATGGCTTCCATTGCCTACACGCAAGGTTATTACTACGTACCTCGTATCGACAAAAAGATTGTGGAGCAGTACAAAAGTGATTTAATCGTGCTTTCGGGGGGAATGAATGGCGAAATTTCGTCCAAACTACTGAATATTGGTCAAAAACAAGCCGAAGATGCCCTTTTATGGTGGAAAAATCAATTTGAAGAAGATTTTTACATCGAAATTATGCGACACGGACAAGAGGACGAAAATCGTGTAAACAAAACCCTCGTGGAATTGGCTCAAAAACACAATGTAAAACTCATCGCTACCAATAACACCTTCTATATCAACCAAAAAGACGCTAACGCACACGATATTTTATTATGCGTAAAAGACGGCGAAAAACAGGCAACACCGATAGGTCGCGGTCGTGGGTATCGTTTTGGAATGCCGAATCAGGAATATTACTACAAATCCACCCAAGAAATGAAAGCCTTGTTTAAGGATTTGCCCGAGGCGATTTTGAATATTTCGGAAGTTATTGACAAAATCGAACCTTATGGTTTGGGACGTGATGTTTTGCTTCCGAAGTTCGACATTCCTACCGAATTTGAAGTGGAAGACGACCCTGACGGAAAGAAAGGTGAGAACAACTATTTGCGACATCTCACATACGTAGGTGCTGCAAAAAAATACAAACAAGGTATCACCGATGCGATTCGTGAACGTCTTGATTTTGAACTATCTATCATCGAAAAAACAGGCTACCCAGGGTATTTTCTTATCGTACAAGATTTCATTGCTGCGGCTCGGGATATGGGTGTGTCGGTAGGTCCTGGACGGGGTTCGGCGGCAGGTTCGGCGGTGGCGTATTGCTTAGGAATTACGAATATGGACCCGATTGAATACGACCTCCTTTTTGAGCGTTTTCTGAACCCTGACCGTGTGAGTATGCCCGATATTGACATTGACTTTGAGGACTCGGGTCGTCAGCTCGTAATTGACTATGTAATAAACAAATACGGAGCTAATCAAGTAGCTCGAATCATCACTTACGGCACGATGGCTGCCAAATCTTCTATCAAAGATACGGCTCGTGTGCTAGACGTTCCTTTGGCAGAATCCAACCGTTTGGCAGGATTAGTCCCTGATAAAATGCCGTCGCTTAAAAAGATTTTTAATGCCGATGACAAAACGCTAAAAGAAAAATTACGTCCCGAAGATATGCCTAAGGTACACGAACTCAAACAGTTGCTTGACGGAAGTGATTTGAGCGGACAAACCATTCAACAAGCGAAAGTATTGGAAGGCTCGGTGCGAAATACGGGAGTACACGCCTGCGGAGTGATTATCACACCCGATGACATCACGAATTTCGTACCTATTTCGGTAGCAAAAGATTCCGATTTGTTCGTTACCCAATTCGACAACTCGGTGGTGGAAAGTGCAGGACTTTTAAAAATGGACTTTTTGGGGCTGAGTACCCTTACCCTTATCAAAGATACGGTGGAAATCATCAAGTTACGACAAGGAATAGACCTTGACCCAGAGGAATTTCCGCTGAACGACAAGAAGACGTATGAGCTTTTTCAGCGAGGCGAAACCGTTGGTATTTTCCAGTACGAGTCCGTTGGTATGCAAAAATATATGAAGGAACTAAAACCGACCGTTTTTGCCGACCTTATTGCGATGAACGCCCTTTATCGTCCAGGTCCGTTGGAGTATATTCCAAGTTTTATCAGACGAAAACACGGCACAGAACCTATTGTATATGACCTTGATGCGATGGAGGAATATCTCAAAGAAACCTACGGAATCACAGTTTACCAAGAGCAAGTAATGCTACTTTCGCAAAAATTAGCTGGATTTACCAAAGGTGATGCCGATACTTTACGTAAGGCAATGGGTAAAAAACAAAAAGACGTATTGGACAAGATGAAACCCAAATTCATTAGCCAAGCCGCCGAAAAAGGACACGACCCCGAAAAATTGGAGAAAATTTGGCGAGATTGGGAAGCCTTTGCCAGTTATGCGTTTAACAAATCGCATTCCACTTGCTATGCGTGGATTGGCTACCAGACAGCATTTTTGAAAGCCAATTATCCAGCCGAATTTATGGCTGCCGTTTTGTCCAATAATATGAATGACATCAAGCAAGTTACTTTCTTTTTAGAGGAATGCAAACGAATGGGAATCAAAGTGTTAAGCCCCGATGTAAACGAATCTTTTTATAAATTTACAGTAAACAAAAACGGAGATATTCGTTTTGGATTAGGAGCCATCAAAGGCGTGGGGAAAAATGCTGTTGATACCATTGTGGAACATCGGAAAGAGGGTGCGTATACCTCTATTTTTGATGTAGCCAAACGTGTCGATTATAAGAATATTAACAAAAAAGCCTTTGAAAATATTGCCTTAGCAGGAGGGTTCGATTCCTTTACAAATGTACATCGAGCCCAGTATTTTCACGCCGAAGCCGATGGCATTCCATTCTTGGAGAAGGCTATCCGTTTTGGGAGTAAGTACCAAGAAAGCAAAAATTCTGCACAAATGAGCCTCTTCGGAGGAAGTAGCGAAGTTGATATTCCAGAACCTACGGTTCCAAGTTGTGAATCGTGGGGCAATCTGGAACAATTACGCCGTGAAAAAGAAGTGGTTGGGATTTATATTTCTGGACATCCGTTAGATGAATTCAAACACGTGATTCGGCAGTATTGTAATTTGAATGTCTCGTATCTTATTGAGTTAAAACCTCTTATCAATAAAGAAATCACAGTAGCAGGAATGATTACCGATGTACAACATCGCACTACCAAAAATGGCAAAGGCTGGGCTACATTTATTTTAGAGGATTACGATGGTTCATTCGAATTTCGTTTGTTTGACAAAGAATATTTAGAATTCCGTAACTATCTGATTATTGGTAGTTTTGTATTCTGTAAGCTCAAAGTAAGTGAGGGTTGGTTAAAAAAAGACAGTAATGACCGTAGCGAACCACGTATCAATTTTATGCAGATAATGATGCTACAAGATGTATTGCAAAATCTTACTAAAAAAATCACTTTTCATCTGAATATTGATGAAATTTCGGTCTCTTTGATTCAATTTTTAAAAGAAAGTTCGAAAGAATATCAAGGAAGTTGTCATATTTCGTATATTGTTCGTTCCGAAAAAGAAAAAATATCGTTAAATATGGACAGTATCAACCAAAAAATAAATATTTCTAATGAATATTTGGACAAATTAGACGAATTACAGCTAAATTATTTACTCAATAACAAAAAACCTTCCAAATTAATCACTATCAATGAAGAAGATGAAAAAGAAATTAAAGAAGAGGAAGAACTTTTGATTGATGATAATAGATAATGTAAAAATGTTAAAAGCTACTTATAAAAAACATATTTTAGAATTTAAGCG
>JAUNHN010000008.1 GCA_030523915.1 Capnocytophaga sp.
CGTTATGGGCTTATCTGCTTATATTTAAAATGAATAAGAAAAATCTTTTTTAGGCTTGCGAGTAGTGTTAAAATTCTATTTTTATTTGCATATTGATATTAGCTTCACTATCTTTGTCAAATTAGTCATAACTATTTTATATATAGCTTAAAAATTTTATAATCAAAACTCATTTTATTTATGAAAAAATTATTATTGCTATTATTTCTCTTTACTAGCTTTTTATCTTGGTCTCAACGGGAAATTTCAGGAGTGGTTAAAGACACTGACGGAATTCCAATCATAGGGGTAAGTGTTATGGTAAAAGGCACAAAAACAGGTGTTTCCACTGATTTTGACGGAAATTACAAAATCCAAATAACTGATGACAAGGCAGTTTTGATTTTTTCCGCATTAGGAATGGTTACTCAGGAAAAAACCGTAGGAAATTCTCAAAAAATTAATGTTGTTTTGGAATCTGACTTGCTTCAAATCGATGAAGTGGTCGTTACAGGATACCAAAAAGTGGAACCAAACAAAGTAGCTACGTCCTACACCAAGATAGATGTCAAAGCATTTGAAAAAAGAGGTGTGCCTAATATTATTTCGGGAGTTGAAGGGTTATCATCAGCATTGGTACTTTCGAACAATCCGTCTGACCCAACAGGTTCAAAAAACTTTTCTATCCGTGGGGTTTCGACCTTATCGGGGAATAGCCAACCGCTGATTATTTTGGACGGATTCCAATATGAAGGCAACCTCAGCGACATCAATCCTTATGAAGTAGAAAGCATTACACTACTTAAAGACGCAGCTTCGGCATCTATTTATGGAGCAAAATCGTCCAATGGAGTTATTGTAATCACTACTAAAAAAGGAAAAGAAGGCAAAGTACAAGTTCGTTACACGAGCAATCTTACTTTCGAAGGAAAAACAGATATTGAATACGTGATGAATCGGGCAAGTTCATCAGATTTGGTAGATATTCAACATCAATATGCTACTGTTTATGACGACTATGTACAAAGTTATCGTTATTTATTAGAAACGGGAGACCCCGAAGCCCCAAACTACGCAGGAGCTGTTAACAGAGTGTATTACTTATATGGACTTAAAAAATATGGCTATATTACTGAACAAGATTTTAATTCGCAATTAGCCTTATTACGTACTTATGACAACACAGAAGATATTAAAAAACTCTATTTACAAAGCCCAATAATAAATCAGCAAAACATCTCTATTTCAGGAGGTTCAGATGTATTTAAGTACAGAGGTTCTTTGAATTACACAAATGAAACAGGAAGTATCAAAGGAAATTCCAAAGAACGTATTTTATTTGATTTTGTATCAAACATGAAATTTTCTGAAAAAGCAGACTTTGATTTTCAAGTGAATTTAACTTCTAACAAAGACATTTACAATCCTGTTGATTATAATGTATTTAATTTATCAGGAACTAATAATAGCATTTTTAGCATCAGTTCTTATGACCGTTTTTTTGATGCCAACGGAAATGCCCTATCTGTTATTAAACCTTTAGAGACGGGTTCAATCGATACAGGAGGTATTTCTGGCGGAAAAGACCCAGATGAAATAGCCCGACTTATTTCATTAGGCTTACTTGATGAAAGCTATTATCCCGCACTTGACTTCGGACGCTATTCTGTAACCGACAACAGCTGGGGAGCTCGTTTTCAAGGAATGCTAAACTTGAAACTCTCAGACAATTTGAGAGCTTCGATAGGAGGACAATTAAGCAAATCAAGTGAAACGTACGAAAATATTGCAATGGCAAACTCTTGGTATATGCAAAATATTATTAATAATACCACGCCACTTACGTACTCTGGTGACCCCAAAGATTTGAATATTCCGTGGGGAGCTCGTATGAAGCAAACACGTACCGAATCGTCAAACTATCTACTACGAGGGCAGTTAGATTACAGCAAAGAATTCGGTCTACATCACATAGACGCTATTATAGGTGCTGAAATGCAAGAAGTTAAATCAGTAAGTACTCGCATAGACCGATTTGGATATGATGTAAAATCAGGCTTACATACCCCAGTTGATTACAAACGTTTGAGCATTGATATTCCAGACGTATATCATCCTGGGCTAAATCTTATTTCAGGAGGAATTCCTTTTGATGAAGGTTTCGGAGAAGAATGGAACAGACATATCTCGCTGTATTCCAACATTTCATATCGCTATGACAACAAATATATGCTATATGCAAGTGCAAGAACTGACCAATCAAATCTCTTTGGGACAGACCCTAAATATCGCTATCGCCCGTTCTGGTCATTAGCTGGGAAATGGAGAATTGGCGAAGAGAATTTCTTAAAAAATAAAAACGCTAAAATAGATTTTCGTGTATCGTATGGCGTGAATGGAAATATAGCCAATAAATATGGACCTTTTGATATTGCCTCCAAAAAAATTATTTACCGTGCTGGAAATACTATGGGATTAGATATTACTTCGTACAAAATCAATGATTTACGTTGGGAAAGAACCGAAACTATCAACTTTGGGGTGGACTTAGGAATTATCAAAAACCGATTGGATATAAATCTGGATTATTATCGTAAAAACACCACAGATATTCTTTCTGATATAGAAATTGACCCTACATTAGGAGCCTTATACGTCCCCAAAAATGATGCCTCGATAATTAATGATGGGTACGAAATCGCATTGAGTTCTAAAAACATACAAACTACTGATTTCTATTGGGAAACACAAGCTAATTTTAGATTCAATAAAGGTAAAGTAACACAGGCTTCTATTGATGACGAAACCTACCAACCGCATAATTATTCAGGACGTATCCTCAATCTAAAAAACAACGAACCTAACTCTATATATGTATTTGATTATGCGGGAGTTAACAGCAATGGATTGGGACAAATCAGAAAGACAGATGGCACTTTGGTCGAAATAGGTAATACGCTTAACCCTATTTATGCAGTAACTTTTGATGATTTAAAATCTGCTGGGACGACAATGCCTAAATATGTAGCTTCTATAAACAATAATTTCTCTTATAAAGGAATTTCTTTATCGCTATTATTTATCTATCAAGGAGGGCATATCACGATGAAAGACAGCTATGACGGAGATTTCTTCGACGAAACAGTATGGTTATTAAATAGCGATGTACAAAGAGCTTGGAAACAAGCTGGTGATGAAAATTCAACAGACATTCCACGTGTATCATCGGCGATAGCTGCAAGAATGATTAAAGGAAGTTCAAAAAACATCATTCCTGCTGATTTTATCCGATTAAGAGATGTGGTGCTAAGTTACACTATCCCAAGTAAATACACCAGTAGAATGAACATCAAAGAGCTTACATTCAATGTCAGAGGAGGAAATTTATGGTTATGGACAAAAAATAACTTAGGCATTGACCCTGAAACACAAGGACTTGGGTACAGAACAGCTCCTTTACAAAAATCATACACATTAGGTGTTAATCTAATTTTTTAAAAATATTTGACCATGAAAAAAATAGCATATTTACCCCTATTTATAGCATTGATTGCGTGCGATAAATACTTAGATATTCAACCAAGAGGGCAAGTAATCCCAAGTACTATTGAAGATTATGATTTAATCCTAAATGGAGGTGAAAGCACCGTACATACCATAGAAAATGAGATCGTTTTAGCTCTTTCAGCTGATGACTTTCTCATAGAAAATACAGGAACTATTGACACAAACAATCCTGATAATCAAGCCTTTCAGTTATATTCATGGGGAGACAAACGATTTTACAACCCTGCAAGTTCAGTCCCAGCTTGGAATAATGCTTACCAAAATATCTACCGATTTAACAAAGTCATCAACGAGGTAATGGATGCCAATCCATCCTTAGGTTACACAGAGCAAGACAAGTTAGTCATTCAAGCCGAAGCCCTTTACGGAAGAGCATTGGATTATTTCTTTTTGGTAAACATTTTTGCTCCTACATATTCATCAGCAAACAGTTCAGCACTTTCAGTACCTATCGTTACCCAAGCCGATATAACGCAAACAGGATTACAACGAGAAACCGTCGGAAAAGTGTATAATTTCATCATTGAAGATTTACTAAAAGCCATAGACCATCTGCCTACAAAATCGAAAAATGTTACACGCCCCAATAAAGGTGCTGGCTACGCATTACTTTCGCGTGTGTACTTATATAAAGGTGATTATCAACAATCAATGGAATATGCCACCAAAGCTCTTGAAGAAAAAAACACACTAAAAGATTACAAAGAGATTACAGACGAAAATTTAATCGCACAAGCCTATGAGGATGAGCAGTATGCAATGCGTTATTTTGGGTATATCCGTGCCTATCCAGGTGGTTTATCTGATGATTTGAAACAAGTTCTAAGTACCACAAACGATGTTAGATATTACCGATTTTTTGGCATTGCCCCTGGGTATGGTGAGCTTAAAATGGTTCCAGTTCTTCCTAACGCTGCCGTTTCTGTAGGCGAAATGTACGTTACCCGAGCCGAATGTTATGCTCGTTTAGGACAAAAAGCACAAGCGATAGCAGACTTAAACACATTACGTACAATACGTCTAAAAAATTATGTAGCGTTTACACAAGCTAATTTTGCTACGGATACAGAGCTAATAAAGGCTTGTGTCGATGAGCGTCGTTGTGAGACACTTCAGTCGCACATACGCTTATTTGATTTGAAGCGATTGGGTTTGGAAGCTAATTTTGTCAAAACGATTACACACGATTTTCAAGGTGAAGTGTATTCCGTAGAATCCAATTCAGACCGATTGGTATTGCCGATTCCTGCACAAGTACTGAAATTCAACCCTTCGTGGTAAATTTTAAAACCTAAAAAACAAAGAGAGTTTATTATAAAATAAACTCTCTTTATTTTTAATCCAATTTTCTAATGATAATCAATCATTTATTCTATAAGAAAAGAAAAATAAATCATTAAAAAATCTGTATTTCATCAATAAATAACCACGCATCACCTCCTTTGGGTGGACGAGCCAAATTTTGAATTTCCAATTTCACAAAGCGTGCGTATCGCTTATCAAATTCAAAATCGAAATCCTTCAATATAATATATCCGTTTGTGGTGTAGGGATTATGTATTTCGTTTATTTTTTCATACTTTTTACCATCAGAAGAAGTGTACAAGGTTATTTTTTTCGGAAAATAGATGCCTGAACCTTGGTTCTCCATCGTTCCGATAGTTAACTTAGATATTTCGGTATTTTGCTCTAAATCAACTACTAATGAAACGTCTTGCCCCAACCACGCCAACCATTGCTTGTCGTGAAAATTTTTTGTGCCACGTACTACATTGGTTAGTGTACCACTACCCTGTCCTTGGTAATTTCGAGAATAGGTAGGGAAATAACTCACTTGTTTGCCTGTGGCTTTGTGGAACACAATCGTATCAGAATGAATGGTATACGGCTTGTCATTAAGAAATACAGCTGCTTTGAATATGGTGGTTTCTGTAATGCTAATAGGTTGGGTATATCGCTTTGTGGCAGTAATATTTTCTTGATTTAGTGTATAACGAATATCTGCATCAGGTAGTTCACTTTCAAGAGTTAAGACTACTTTACCTTCTTTATTTTCAATTTTTGGAACTACTTGGTAGATAGATTTGGCGTAATTTACATTCATTATATCCAACCGTTGGAACAAACTTTGGGTTCGCTTCATAAAATCTTTCCAATTTTTATGTAAAGAAGAAGTCCAAACCACCTCCGAAATAGCAAACAAACGCGGAAAAATCATATATTCTGAATGTTTTTCATTTGGAATATATTCAGCCCACAAATTAGCTTGTGAACCTAATATTTGTTTTTGTTTTTTGTCTTCTAATTCATTTTTGTGCAAAGAATAATTATAAATTTTACTCAAAGGTAAATATCCTCCTATCGCAAGAGGTTCATTGTCAGGCAATCCTTGATATTGGTCTATGTAACAATCACTTGTAAGCACTACTTGGTGTCCTTGTTCAATAGCTTTTTGAGCAACATTTATTCCTCTCCAATTCATTACTATGGCTTTTGAGGGCAAACCGCCTTCAATGATTTCGTCCCAGCCTACTAATTTTCGTCCGTTGGCAGTTAAGAAAGTATCTATCCGTTTGATAAAATAGCTTTGTAATTGGTGTGCATCTTTCAAATTATGTATTTTCATGCGTTGGCGACATTTAGGACATTTTTCCCATTCGGTATGTGTAGCTTCATCGCCTCCTATGTGAATGTATTTACTTGGAAATAAAGAAAATACCTCCAACAAAACATCTTCTAAAAATTGGAAAGTTTCTTCCTGCCCTGCACAATAAATATCAGTAATAGGCCAAACCCCACCCGAAGGAACTCCTATGGGACGCTTATGGCACGATAGCTCTGGATAGGCAGCTATGGCACTCATCACATGAGCAGGCATTTCTATTTCGGGGACAACAGTAATGCCTCGTTGGTGGGCGTAGGCTACGATTTCTTTGATGTCTTCTTGAGTATAAAACCCACCATAAGTTCCTTTTTCATTAGGATTATTGGTAAGGCGGGCGTTCCAATGTTGATTGCTTTGGTCTACACGCCACGCCCCTACTTCGGTAAGTTTTGGGTATTTTTTTATTTCGATACGCCAACCTTCATTATCAAGCAAATGAAAATGAAATGTATTGAGTTTGAGCATAGCCATTCGGTCAAGAGTTTTCAAAATATATTCTTTCGGGAAGAAGTGCCGAGCTACATCAATCATCAAACCTCGCCAAGGGTATTCGGGTTGGTCTTCTATGCTTACCAAAGGGATAATCCATTCTTTATCAATTAGTTGTTCCGATTCTATTTCTTTAGGAAGTAATTGACGAAGGGTTTGTAAAGCGTAAATAAATCCGTTACGGTCAGCAGACTGAATCGTAATTTTATTCTCACTCGAAGTGAATTTGTAACCTTCGACAGGAATATTTTTATTTACTTCAAAAATTATAAAATTGCCATTAGGAGCCTGATTTACAATAGGCAAATCCCAGCCAGAAGCCATTTTAAATTTTGAAGTCATTAACTGAGCTATATTCCATAATGTGTCAGGTACTACAAAAGCAGTTTTGGCATCAAACTGAAAATAACCATCTGATAATGAGACGCTTTGGGGTTTTGGAATAATATTAATATCACTTGCTGTAAATGAGATATTTTTATTTGATTGACAACCAAAAATGGCAAAAAGCGAAAGAAAAACTATCTTTTTCATAGAATTTAGTCAGTTATACCGACAAAAATAATGATTTTTTGCTATAAAACCTAATTCTTTTATTACTTTTGCCCTTATCAAAATCATTGAAAATGCCCATTATTGAATCATCATATAACCCATCGTTTCCTTTCCGTCAAGCGGATATTTCTACCATCTATTCGGGAAAAATTCGAAGCGTACAAGGTGTGATACAAACCAGACAACGTATAGAACTTCCTGACGGAGATTTCATAGATGTAGATTGGAGCTATGCTACCCAGAAAACGAATTGTTGCATTATTATTTTACACGGATTGGAAGGATGTGCTCAACGCCCGTACGTATTAGGAACGGCTCAGATTTTCAACCAAAATGGATATGATGCTTGTGCAATGAATTTTAGAGGTTGTAGTGGCTCTCCTAACAGATTATTTTCATCATACCATTCTGGAAAAACTGATGATTTAAAGGCTGTAATCAATTATGTAAAGAGTCTGGGTTATTCAAAAATTTTCATAAAAGGATTCAGTATGGGAGGAAATATCAGTTTGTTACATGCTGGAAAAGAGACACTTCCAACTGAAGTAAAAGGAATTATTGCCGTTTCTGTGCCTTGTGATTTGAAGGGAGCTTCCAAGCGATTACTCAGCAGAAGAAATTGGATTTATTCTAAACGATTTCTAATCACATTAATACAAAAAATCAAAGAAAAAGCCTTACTATTTCCTGAAAAACTGACACTTTCCGAAATACAACAAGTAAAAAACCTAAAGGACTTTGATAATTTATACACATCCAAAGCCCATAATTTTTACAATGCTGATGATTATTATGAAAAATGTAGCTCACTACCTGTTTTACAACACATTAGCATTCCTACATTAATAATCAATGCGTTGAATGACTCTTTTCTTTCGGAGAGTTGTTTTCCGTACAAAACTGCAAAAAAAAGTGATTTTCTACATTTGGAAACCCCAAAATATGGCGGACATGTTGCTTTTTACCTCCCGAAAAATGTATATTACAACGAAAAACGAGCTTTAGAATTTTTTATATCATTACGAAACACTTAATTAAAAATGTGAAAATGAACAAATTACAACACTTTCACCTCAATTGAAGTATTTTTCTGATTTTATTTTCTAAAAAAATTTGTGCAGAACAAAAAATAGTCATATTTTTGCACTCGTTCTTAGAAGAACAGGTCTCATAGCTCAGTTGGTTAGAGCACCTGACTCATAATCAGGTGGTCGCTGGTTCGAGCCCAGCTGGGACCACAAAGAGAATCAGCCACTTACAATAATATGTAAGTGGTTTTTATTTTTATGTGTAAGCCATTTTGTAACTTCATAAATGACTTATATAAAACTTTCTAAATTCCACAAAAAAAGTTTTAGACAAACTTTAATTCACAAACCTGTGAAAGAATAAAATTTTTGATGATTTTTCAGCGAAACGACGTATTTTTGGCATAGATTTAGATAATATTGTTTTAAAAGTCAAAATAATTATCATTATGAAAAATATAAGTTTGCTATTAATTTTAATTCCGTTTGTAGCTGTAGCTCAAGAAATGGGTACTGCGGGCAAACGGCTACAGAATGAAAATCGTCGTAATGTAACAACGGAAGAGAACGCAAAAGTGAATTATCATTACCGTTGGGAAACTACTTATGAAGCAGGCTATGCAGAGGTTTTCGTTCGTATTCCTGAAATGGGACGTTTTACTATCAGTTTGGGAGAACAAGAAATATCAAACAGCAACGGAATGTTCCGCTTTTTTGATGTACCTGCTCTTACACAAGAACTTAGCATTTGGCATGGCAGAAAATTATTATATCGTGTTACAATAACGCCTCGTGATAATACCCGATTGGTGCTTGATTTTTTCTCTGAAAAAGGATTGTATCTACTTGAAGAGTTGGAACTTAACGATGTTCGCCAAGTGTATGGAAGACAATGGAATGATGTATGGAATCATTCATACGGAGCGAGAACAATGCGTCAAGGTGATTTTAATACATTCTTCAGAATGTTCAAAGAACAGTCATTCGATGATGACAAGTTGCGATTTTTCAGAACACAGAAAAACGTAACCGCTTTCACTACCCAGCAAATAGCCAGTATGATGGAAAATATTAGTTTCGACAACAATCGCCTAATACTTGCTAAAGAAGCATATACCAACGTACTTGACCCAGAGAATTACTATATACTACACGATAATTTCTCGTTCAAAGATACTGCACGTAAATTTTCTGAATTTCTGGAGCGAGAAAATAGCCGAAGATAATTTTCATAATCAAAATTTTTACAGAAAAAATCCAAACTTCGTAATAAATTTCTAAAATAAATGAAGTTTGGATTTTGTTTTTTGATTATTCACCTTTTTACTTAAATTTTTGCATAATAAAAAATATTTACTACATTTGCCCCACAAATGATAAATATGTCGATTCAACAGATTCAAAATGAGATAGTAGAGGAATTTTCCTTTTTTGATGATTGGTTGCAACGCTATGAACATATGATTGAGCTTGGCAAATCATTACCTTTGATAGATGAGAAATACAAAACAGATGATTACACCATTAAAGGATGCCAAAGCAAAGTTTGGTTATACGCTGATTATCAAGACGGAAAAGTAATTTACACTGCCGATAGTGATGCTATTATCACCAAAGGAATTGTTGCGTTGCTTGTGCGTGTTTTTTCAAACCAAACACCTGAAAATATTGTAAAGGCTGACACAGCGTTTATTGACCAAATAGGTTTAAAAGAACACCTTTCCCCTACTCGTGCCAATGGGCTGGTAAGTATGATAGAGCAGATGAAACGCTATGCCTTTGTGTATCAACTTAAAGAATCATAAAATTATGTCTAAAATTAATACAGAAGCCTTAGGCGAAAAAATAGTTGAAACATTAAAAACAATTTACGACCCTGAAATTCCAGTTGATATTTATGAGTTGGGGCTTATCTATGATGTGTTTGTAAATGAGAATCTTGATGTAAAAATATTGATGACATTAACCACTCCTAACTGCCCTGTTGCCGAAATATTACCTATGGAAGTACAGGAAAAGGTAAGAAGTATTGATGAAATCAATGACGTGGAAGTAGAAATCACTTTTGACCCTCCTTGGAGTCAAGATATGATGAGTGAGGTAGCAAAATTAGAATTGGGATTTTTGTAAAAAATAATTCTTTTGGCAAACGAAATTATCAATAGAGTAGCTAACAGTTCTTTGGAAATCTTTGATTTAGAAGATTTTTATCCTACTGAAAAGCGTATTTTGTTCGACTTGAAAGATTTTCTTTTCGAAGGGCTTATTTTGAAAGAAAAAGATTTCCGAGAGCAATTAGAAAACCACTCGTGGGTAATGTATGAAAATAGCTACATCGCAGTTTATAATTCCACAGATGCTATTATCCCTGCGTGGGCATTTATGCTGGTAGCGTCAAAACTTCAGCCACACGCCAAAAAAATCATTCAAGGAAATTTAAACGATTTGGAAGCTGCTATTTTTCAGGATATTATCTCAAAAACAGATGTATCTCATTTACAAGGCAAACCTGTTATCATTAAAGGTTGTTCTAAAAAACCCGTTCCTGAAAGTGCATACGTGCTTGCCTTGCAAAAAATTCAGCCAATAGCCAAAAGTATAATGTATGGAGAAGCCTGCTCTGCAGTGCCTATCTTTAAGAAAAAGTAACTTAATTAATTTTTTAAATATTTTAGCAGATGAAAAAAATCTTATTATCAGCTTTATTTTTATCTTCTTTGAGTGCTTTTGCTCAAGAAGCAGAAGAGTCTACTTCAAACTGGACTCGCGGAGGAAATGTTTCATTGATGTTCAGCCAAGCTGCCTTCAATAATGATTGGACAGGTGGAGGAACAAACAATGTAGCTGCAAACTTAGCAGTTAGCTACGCTTTCAACTACAAAAAAGACACTTGGGCGTGGGATAATAACTTATTCATTGATTACGGTATTACCAAACTAAAAGGTGATGCTTACACAAGAAAAACCACAGACCGCTTGGAGTTCAACTCTCTTTTAGGAAAACAAGCTACTGAAACTTGGTACTATTCTTTCTTCTTTAACTTCAAAACACAATTTGACAAAGGATACAACTATACAAGCACAAGCAGAGACCTTATTACTCAAATGTTCTCTCCTGCTTACATTCAGTTCGGTCCAGGTATGTTATGGAAGAAAAGCGATAACCTAAAAGTAAACTTTGCTCCTTTAACATCTAAAATTACATTGATAAACAAAAGATTTACTGACCCTACAAGTGCTAATTACAAAGGTCCAGATTACTTTGGTGTAAAAGATGGTAAAACATCTCGCTATGAGTTAGGTCTTTCAGTAGCTGGATATGCTAAATTCAATGTAATGGAAAATGTTTCAATGGAAAACATTTTGTCTTTGTACAGCAATTATTTAGACAAACCACAAAATGTTGACATTGACTATACTGCAAATGTAGTGATGACTGTTAACAAATTCCTTTCTGCAAACTTCACTTTCCAAGCTATCTATGATGATAATGCTGCAAGAGGATTCCAAATCCGTGAAGTATTAGGTTTAGGATTAAATTACAAATTCTAATCAACACCGTTGATTTTTTAATTACAAACCCCGAAGTTCAAGGAGCTTCGGGGTTTTACTTTTGTGGAAGTGCTATAAAAAGTATGATAATTTTAAGTGTGTCAGGCTGAACGAAGCCTAATAAAATCTTTATCTTCGACTTCGCTCAGCCTGACAAAATAAATGTACTGTTTCACTTGTATCATACTTTTTACGCCACCTATCTTTTGTGATTTATCTTACTGTAAAAAAATATGTACTACACAAAAATTTGATTTCTTCAATTTTATTCTTATCTTTGGGGAGTTTATTTTTACTTTACATTATGGATTCAGTTAAAAACTATATTGAAGAAAACAAAGAACGATTCATTGAAGAGCTAATACAATTGCTTAAAATTCCGTCAATTAGTGCGGATTCGGCTTACTCACAAGATGTGATAAACACCGCAGAAGCCGTGAAAAACGCCTTAGAAAAGGCGGGGTGTGATATGGTAGAAATATGTGATACACCAGGGTATCCTATTGTATATGGTGAAAAAATCATCGACCCTGCATTGCCTACCGTTTTGGTATATGGGCATTATGACGTACAACCTGCTGACCCTCTTGATTTGTGGCATTCTGACCCCTTTGAACCTATGATTAAAACCACCGAAAGGCATCCGCAAGGGGCTATTTTTGCTCGAGGAGCGTGTGATGACAAAGGGCAAATGTATATGCACGTGAAAGCCTTAGAATATATGGTGAAAACCAATAACTTACCTTGTAACGTGAAATTTATGATAGAAGGTGAGGAAGAGGTTGGTTCTGAAAGTTTGGGTTGGTTTGTAAAACGCAATCAGGAGAAACTCAAAAACGATGTTATCCTCATTTCTGATACAGGAATGATAGCCAATGATACGCCCTCTATTACTACGGGACTTCGTGGACTTAGCTATGTGGAAGTAGAAGTTACAGGTCCAAATCGCGATTTGCATTCAGGGCTTTATGGCGGAGCAGTAGCAAACCCAATCAATGTTTTGACAAAAATGATAGCTTCATTACACGATGAAAATAAGCGAGTTACGATCCCAGGGTTTTATGACAAAGTAGAAGAACTTTCGCAAGAGGAACGCAATGAAATGGCAAAAGCTCCGTTTTCGTTAGAAAACTACAAAAAGGCGTTAGACATTGAAGATGTGTATGGCGAGGCTGGATACTTGACTAACGAACGTAATTCGATTCGTCCTACATTGGATGTCAATGGCATTTGGGGCGGATATACAGGCGAGGGAGCTAAAACGGTAATTCCGAGTAAGGCATACGCAAAAATTTCAATGCGATTGGTGCCTAACCAAGATTGGGAAGAAATTACCGAGCTGTTCAAAAAACATTTTGAGAGCATCGCACCAGCGGGAGTGAAGGTGGTTGTAAAACCACATCACGGTGGACAAGGATATGTAACTCCTACGAATTCAGCAGGTTACAAAGCAGCAGCCAAAGCGTATGCTCAAACTTTCGGTAAAGACCCTATACCCGTTCGCTCAGGCGGAAGTATCCCAATCGTGGCTCTTTTTGAGAAAGAATTGGGAAGCAAATCCATTCTGATGGGCTTTGGATTGGACAGCGATGCCATTCACTCACCAAATGAACATTTTGGGATATTTAATTTTCTAAAAGGAATCGAAACCATTCCATATTTTTATAAATATTTTGCACAAGCACATAAATAAAATTTGCTTGATTTATAATATTAACTTTGGCAAGGTTACGATAACTTTGCCAAAGTCCTTTTGTATTACCCCCTAAAAATCATATATTTACAATGCAAAATGATGAACTTCTCTACCTGATTGCTCTCAAAAAAACCCCTTTGGTAGGTGATATTACAGCCAAAAAACTCCTTGCTCACTTTGGGAGTGCTAAGAATATTTTTGCCCAACAGAAAAGAAAAATAGAAAAAGTAGATGGTGTAGGCGAACGAATATCACAGAACCTCATAAAGTCAGAATATCTGCACGAAGCCGAAGCGGAATTAGCATTTGTAAGCAAAAATAATATCAAAATTTGCTGTTTCACAGATGATGATTATCCTGAATTTCTAAAGCATTGTGTGGATAGTCCCATCTTTTTTTACCAGCGAGGGAATATTCGACTAAAGAATAAACGAATTTTGAGTATTGTAGGAACACGGAATGTAACTCCTTATGGAATAGCTTTTTGTGAAAAACTAATAGAAGATTTAGCCAGTTTAGACGTAGTAATAGTCAGTGGATTTGCCTATGGAGTAGATATTGTAGCTCACAAAGTCGCAATGAAAAATAACCTCCAAACAATAGCTTGTTTGGCTCACGGATTAAATATGGTTTATCCCAAAATTCATAGTAAATATTGCCAAGAAATGGAAGAAAATGGAGGTTTTATCACAGATTTTGGGTATCAATGTACTTTTGACAGAAAAAATTTCCTAAGCCGAAATCGGATTATAGCAGGGCTATCAGAAGCCACCATAGTTATTGAATCGGGAGCAAAAGGCGGCAGCTTAGTTACCGCTGACATTGCCTTTTCTTACAATCGGGAAGTTTTTGCTGTACCAGGCAGAGCCACAGATGTTTACAGCGTAGGTTGTAATGAATTAATTCGCAATGAAAAAGCTCGAATTTTGACTTCCGCCAAAGATTTATTATATCATCTGAATTGGGACAGACCCTCCCCAAAAGCCGTCCAGCAATCACTTTATTTGGAACTAACTCCTGATGAAGAAAAAATATATAACTATCTAAAAATCAACGGGAAACACCTTTTGGATACAATTGCTTTTGAATGTCAAATGCCTGTATATCAAGTTTCTAATTTACTCTTTCAGTTGGAAATGAAAAATGCTATTCGTCCACTCCCAGGGAAAATGTTTGAGATTATTTAAAATATAAAAACAGCCCGAAAAGTTTCATATTTCACATTCTAATCATTATTGTGTAAAAAATATCTTATATCAATAACAAAATTGTGTAAACAAAACTTTTCGGACAGTCGTTAAAATGATTTATTTCCCTCTGACTTTCTTTTCCCACTTCCAAGCCGAAGCCATTGCTTCATCTAAGGAATACTTTGATTTCCAACCCAATACATTATTTGCTTTATCAGTATTGGCATAAGCAGCTGTAATGTCGCCTGCACGTCTGCCTACGATTTGGTAGTTTAATTTTTCGCCTGAAACTCGCTCAAAACTATTGATTACTTCCAAAACGCTACTTCCTGTACCTGTTCCTACGTTGAAAACCTCATAATTTTCGGTATTTTTACCTTCTAACAAACGTTGTAATGCCACCACGTGAGCCTTTGCCAAATCCACCACGTGGATATAATCACGGATACAAGTTCCGTCAGGAGTAGGGTAATCATCGCCAAAAACAGATAATTTTTCACGAAGCCCGATACCCGTTTGTGTGATAAAAGGCACTAAATTTTGAGGGACACCAATAGGCAATTCACCAATTTCAGCCGAAGGATGAGCCCCTATCGGATTGAAATAACGCAATGAGATGGCGTGAAGATGAGGCGTTACTTTGCAAGTGTCGGTAATGATTTCCTCACCGATTTGCTTGGTATTTCCGTAAGGAGATTCCGCTCTTTTTACGGGAGCATTTTCTGTGATAGGAAGTTCATCGGCTTGTCCGTAAACCGTACAAGATGAGCTAAATATGAAATGTGCTTTTTTGAGTTTACTCAATTCTTGTAGCAAATACACCAACGTAGTTAGGTTATTTTCATAGTATAACAACGGATTTTCAACACTTTCTCCCACCGCTTTCGATGCTGCAAAGTGAATCATTCCTGATAAATCTTGATACCGTTTGAAGAAGTCGATTACAGCATTTTTATCTCGCAAATCAAACTTTTCAAAAATAGGTTTTTTCCCTGTAATATTTACAATTCGCGGTAATACATCTTCGGACGAATTCGACAAATTGTCAATAATAACTACTTCATATCCAGAATTTTGCAATTCTACAACGGTATGCGAACCGATAAATCCCAGTCCGCCTGTTACTACAATTTTCATATATTGTTTAAGTTTTTATATTTATTTTAATTATTATGATTCCGCCTTTTCTCAGAAAAAAGCAATAAAATTATTAACTAACTTCCTTCATTTTTAATATTTAAAACTCTTTGCGGGAACGGAATTTCGATGCCTTCCTTATCAAACTGCAATTTTATTTGTTCGATGGCTCCAAAATAACAATTCCAATAATTACTATTATCACACCAAAAACGAAGTGAGATATTGACAGAGCTATCTGCCAATTCTTCTACAAATACCACAGGAGCAGGGTCTGTAAAAACACGTTCATCGTAACGGGCTATGTTCAGCAAAACTTCCTTAGCTTTCTGTAAATCAGAATTATAACCTATTCCCACTATTATTTTTATACGACGTTTTCCTTCTCTGCTGTAATTAATGATATTGTCATTGAAAAGCGGTCCGTTAGGGATAATCACTTCTTCATTGTTAAACTTATTAAGCGTTGTGGCAAATAAGCCAATGTTTTTTACTGTTCCTTGTTGCCCTTTTGCTTCGATATAATCTCCCACTCGGAAAGGCTTGAAAATCAGAATCATAATTCCTCCCGCAAAGTTAGAAAGCGAACCTTGTAAAGCCAGACCTATCGCTACTCCAGCACTCGCCAAAATCGCGAAAAACTGTGTAGCAGGAATACCTATAATCTGAATAATGATGAGAGACAAAGCAATATGAAGTGTCCAGCGAAGCAGTTGAATAAGAAACGATTGGAGTGAAGCATCTACCTCACGGCGTAGCATTACTTTTTTCAAAAGTTTTATTACCAACCGAATGATATATCTTCCTATAAAAAAAATGAAGATAGCTCCCACTAAGGTAGGTATGAAGTTAATCAAATCCGTTACCCATCCTTTTAGTAATTTTTCAAAATCTTCTGTGGTAAATTCTTGCATAATACAATAGTTTATTGTGTATGATTTTTAAACGAACAAAGGTAACAAATAATTTGGTTATTTTCAAAAAACAAATAACAATTCGATAAAAATAATAATTATCCTTATCGAATTGTTATTTTTCGCTTAAAAATGTTAGTTGTCTTTATTCTTTATTTTTTCAGCAATTTGATTTGATGCTGTAAATGAAGTAATCATATTATTGAGCATATCGCTTCCTGCTTGTGGTGAATTTGGCAATAATATCAAATTGCTATTTGTCTGTTGCCCAACAGCTTGTAATGTATCATAGTGCTGTGTTACAACTATTAACGCAGATGCTTCTTGCGAACTGATACCCACTTTATTAAGAACGTCCACACTTTCCACCAATCCGCGAGCGATTTCACGACGCTGGTCGGCAATACCTTGCCCTTGCAAACGCTTACTCTCTGCTTCTGCTTTTGCTTTTTCTACAATAAGAATACGTTGAGCATCGCCTTCGTACTGAGCTGCAACTTTCTCACGTTCAGCGGCATTGATTCTATTCATAGCCGATTTCACTTGAGCATCAGGGTCTATATCTGTAACCAAAGTTTTAATTATATCATACCCATAAGTTTCCATAGCCTCTTGTACTTCACGCTTTACGGCGATGGCGATGTCATCTTTTTTGACAAAAACGTCATCTAAACGCATTTTCGGAACTTCAGCACGAACTACATCAAATACATAGCTTGTAATCTGGTCATGAGGATATTCCAATTTATAAATAGCATCATAGACCTTGTCTTTAATCACTACATATTGTACCGATACTTTGATTTTTACAAATACATCATCTAATGTTTTAGTTTCTACAATAACATCTAACTGCTGTATTTTCAAACTAATACGAGCCGCAACTTTATCAATAATCGGAATTTTGATTTGTAAACCTGATTGACGAATGCTCTGAAACTTACCGAAACGTTCGATAGAAACCGCCGTTTGTTGCTTTACAGTAAAAAACATTCCGAAAAAATAATTAATCCTATAAACAAGGGAAACCAATAAAAAAATTCAGTCATAATTATACATTTTTTAAATTTATTAGGCTAAGGTACAACTTTTTTTCGAGAATTACAAGTAAGTCATTTTAATCTTTTATTTTTTTACACAAGAATCTGATTATCAAGATAAAACAGCTTAAAAACTCTTTTTCAAAAACACTATGCAACCATTTTATTTTAGACACCTTATCTCCTTCTTTCTTTGAAGTTATGATGCAATGAATTCAAAAATGCAGTTCTTTACTATAAAAATATGTAGTATTGATAAAAGATTGTATTTTGTTTATACAAAAAAGACGATGCTTTGCACCGCCTTTCGTTTTATTAATTATTTTGTTTCTCCTTGTTTTTCAGACACTTGTTCTTCTTTTGAAGATGTTTCGGTTTCTTCTAAGAATCCCTTTTCGTGAAGAAGATTATACCATTGCAATACCTTTTTAATATCACTTGCATACACACGATCTTCATCATAGTTAGGCAATATACTGAAGAAATATTCCTCTAAAATAGCTCCATCGGCTTTATGCGAAACAGATGTTTTTCCATTGTTTTCTTTTTCCTTAATGTTTTTAAAAACTTCTGTTAGAGGCACTTCTTTTTCCAAAGTATAGATAGCTATTTCAGAAAGTAAGCTCACATTATTTCTGATTCCTACTGAAATTCGCTTCCCATCTAACAACGAAGTAGCTAAAAATCCTGTACGTGTTTGTGATTCTAAATGATATAATCCAGGTTTGCCCGAAATGGCTAAAATTTTACTCAAATTCATCTTTTTAATTCTAAAATTTTAATTTTTAATTTATTGATAATAAGATATTTATGTTTATCTCAAAAAATATTTTTATCGCTTTTTATCATCAGGAAAACGCATTCTGTAATCTACATTTACTTTTCCTTTGCTGATGTCGGTTAGTTTTCCTTTTAACAATCGTTTTTTGAATGCAGATAACTTATCGGTAAATAAAATTCCTTCGATATGGTCATATTCGTGCTGAATGATACGAGCTGCCAATCCATCAACAGTTAGGGTTTGAGGCTTAAAATTTTCATCTACATAACTGATAGTAAGTGTTTTATGTCGCAACACATCTTCTCTAACTCCTGGAATACTTAAACAGCCTTCGTTAAAACTCCACTTATCGCCCGTTTCTTCCAAAATTTTGGCATTAATAAAAGTTTTACGAAAGTTTTTCAGAAATTCTCGTTCCTTAGCTGTCAAATCATCATCTTCAGCGAAAGGCGAAGCATCAATAACAAATAACCGAATCGGCAAACCAATCTGAGGAGCAGCCAAACCTACGCCGTGGCTTGCTTCCATTGTTTCGTACATATTGATTATCAACTCTTTCAGGTTAGGATAATCGGCAGTAATATCTGTTCCTACTTTTCTAAGCACAGGGCTACCATAGGCTACAATAGGTAAAACCATAGTTTTTATATATTATCAAGGTGGCAAAAGTAATAAATAAAGTTGAAAGCCAAAAATTATAAATTCGTAAAATATTAATCAGATGTTATTCTTATTTTTTATTTTCTACTTTTTTCACTACTTTATCTCCATTTTTCAATGTTCTGCTTACTTGAGCGTAAGGACCTATGATTATTTCATCGTCTTTATTGATTCCTGACAAGATTTCAATATTCGTATTATCCTGAATACCAGTAGATACCTCTCGAAGTTCTGCTTTTCCGTCCTTGATAATAAACACCGCTTCTTGTCGCTTATCGGCTTCTTCTTTAGATACTTTAGGATTGATTTCAGACATTTTTTTAACCACGATAGCACTAATAGGCACGGCTACAATGTCTTTTTTCGTCATTGTAAGAATATCTACTGTGGCGGTCATTCCTGGACGGAAAGGCGAATACCCCGCTTTTTTGTCCTTTAATAAATCTTGGTACGAACTTTCTTCTATACGGATTTTTACTTTGAAATTCGTTACTTGGTCTACGCTTGTTGTTGCATTTGCCGTATTGGCAATATTAGTAACAGTTCCTTTAAAAGTTTTTTTCAGATAGGCATCTACCTCTACATTTACGCTATCGCCTACGCTTATTTTCACAATATCATTTTCGTTTACATCGACTTCTACTTCCATTTGGCTCAAATCGGCTACACGCATAATCTCCGTTCCTGTCATTTGCACTGTTCCTACTACACGTTCTCCTAACTCCACACTGAGTTTGGAGACAGTTCCGTCGGTAGGAGAAAATATGGTGGTTTTGCGTAAGTTATCACGTGATTCGGTTACACTTGCCATAGCACTTTGTACATTGTAATGTGCTGATTGTCTATTGGCTTTGGCTATATCATACGCCGATATGGCTTTATCCCAATCCGATTTAGAAATTACCCCTTTTTCAAATAGAATTTTATTGCGTTTATAACTTTCCTCCGTTTCTTTTAGGCTTGCTTCGGCTTGTTGTAGTGAGGCTTTTACGGTTTCGAGACCTGCAACGCTTCGGTTCACAACCGACTCGTACACATCAGGATTCACACGTACCAATAGGTCTCCTTTTTTGACCATTTGCCCTTCTATTACTGGCAACTCAATAATTTCGCCCGAAACTTCTGACGACAATTTAATTTCTAATTCTGGCTGAATTTTGCCTGTAGCCGAAACCTTTTGGGTTAATGTTACCAAGGAAACTTTCTGGGTTTCCACTTCTGTTCCGTTAGGTTCACCTCCAAACCAGCCTACTTTTTTACCCACAATAAGTAGCACTAATACTACAATAACTGCTACGATGATAATCGTCTTTTTTTTCATAAACAAAATAATTTGTGATGTATCTAAAATGAGTTAATAATGTTGACTATTAAGAATTTAATTGTACACATTTATAATTTTTCACCGAAATAATATTGCAATACTTTTATTTTGAAAATGTATTGATATTTAGCTCTAATACTTTGGTTTTCAGAAGTTTCGTACTGATATTTGGCTTGATTAAAATCAAATGTATTCATTAAGCCCACATCGTGTCGTTCTTTGGCATACGTGTACGATTGCCGTTTGGCTTGTGCTGTTTTCTCAGAGGCTTCGAATAATTTTTTAGCATTTGCCGTATCTGTATACGCCTGATATATAGTTCGTTCCAATGTAAGAATAGCTTGTTCTTTGTTCCATTGGCTTTTTAATAAATTTAATTTTTGCCGTTTTACATTAGTCATTGTAGAAAAACCATTTAAAATAGGAATAGAAAGCCCTAAACCTGCATACATACCTTTATTAGTATCTAACTGCGACCAAAAACTTTCAGGATAGCTTTTTGACCAGCGTGAATTGTACCCCCATTGAGCCGAAAGGCGTGGTGAATGAGCTGATTTGGCTAAACTCAGGTTGTTTTCAGCCAAATCTACATTTGCTTCAGCTATTTTAACGTCTTTGATAATGGTTTTTGCTTTTTCAAAAATTTCGGCAGGTGTTCTCGACAAAATATCCGTTATAGGCACATCAAAAGCGGTATCAGCAACATCAAA
The DNA here is from genome assembly GCA_030523915.1 of Capnocytophaga sp. GTDB lineage: Bacteria > Bacteroidota > Bacteroidia > Flavobacteriales > Flavobacteriaceae > Capnocytophaga. The sequence goes on from JAUNHN010000008.1 coordinate 21,287, forward strand.
ATCCTGATAATTTTTAAGTAACAAAAGCTGAGCTAATCCCATTTTTGAAATGAACAGAGCGTTTTCGGTAGTGATAATCTGTTGCTCTTGAGTAAGTATTTGTGATTCAGCTTCATATATATCTCCTTGAGGTAATGAACCAGCTTCAATCAAATCGCGTGTGCGTTGCAAACTTTCTTTAGAAGCCTCTAACTGAATGGTTAATAGCTTGATTTGCTCTTTGTTCGAAAGAATTTCCAAATAAGCATTAATAATCATCAAACTAATATCATCTTTCATTTTATCAAGGTTATATTGAGCTGCGATTTTGCTCAGTTCGGCTTGTTTGAGCCGTCGCCAATTTTGCAAACCCGCAAACAAAGGCAAATCCATACTTACTCCTCCTGAAGCCGACTGAAAAAACGTATTTTCAAACTGATTGGTTACAGGATTAATATTTCTCCCTTCGTTTAAATTATAGGTTACATTACCATTTAGTGATGGCAAAAAACTACCTTTGGCTTGTAGTTTATCTACATCCGATGTTTGTAAATCAATTTCGGATTGCTTTATAGAAATATTATTCTCCAAAGCATACTCAATACAATGCTCTAATGTCCAAATAGTTTGCGAATATCCCATCAAGGGAAACAGAAACATAAATAATATTTTTTTCATCACAATTAATTTTCTTGCCCAAGATATTACTTTTTTTTGTGTTATCATATAATTTTAGCAATATTTTTTTGTCAAAAAATATAAACACCTAAAAATCAGATACAAAAAAAGCCATCTTAAAATAAAGATGACTTCTTTCGTAACTTAAAAATTATATTATTATGATACTATTTTTATTCGCTTTTTTCAGTGCTATCTACTAAAACCTGACCACGATAGTACAATTTGCCTTCGTGCCAATGAGCTCTGTGGTACAAGTGGCTTTCGCCTGTTGTTGGGTCTTTAGCTATTTGAGGAACTACAGCTTTATCGTGAGTTCTTCTTTTATCTCTTCTTGTTTTCGACTGTCTTCTCTTAGGATGTGCCATTTCTTATTTTTCTTTATCGGTTATTATTATTTTCTTTAAACTCTCCCATCGCGGGTCTATATTTTCACTTTCATCTGTAGCCTCTTTAGGGCTTAGTTCATCTAATTTATCTAATATTTCAGAATGTAATGTGCCGTTTTCTACATCGGGATGTACTCTTTTGGCAGGAATTGAAAGCACTATAAGCTCGTAAATATATTGAGCTACATTAAGCTGACTTTCTCCATGCGGCAAAATTAGTAATTCTTCGTTTTCGTCGTTAAATTCTTCGCCAAATTTCACAACCAATGCCAATTTTCCTTCAATATTCATATCAAAAGGTTCGTTGGATAAGTCGCAATTCACATTAACAGTACCACTATTGCTAAAATTAAGTTCAAGCAAAGTACTTTTTTTGTTCAAATCAACGGTTACAACTTGCCGAATGTCATTTACATCGTCATATTCAAATAAGTCTAAGAACTTTTTATCAATCTCATAAACAAAGCGATGCTGCCCTTGTTTTAAGCCTGCAAAAGAGATGATATATTCTTTTAACTTTCTCATTTTCTACAAGTTTAGCTAATCAAATCGTTTTTAAGCGAGTGCAAATATACGACTTTATTCTGAATACCAAATATTTTTTGAAGAAAATTTTTGAAAATAGAAAAAATACCCTCATTTTTCTTGGTAATTTTTTGAGATATAAAAAAAGTTAAATTTTTTGGTTATAAATCCTTTTTGAATTATTTTTGTAAAAAATAAAAATCTCATTCTTTTGAGAAAAATCAGAATTTATAAATAATTCAAAATCAAATAACTATGCATAAACTACTTTGTCTTTGCATTGCAATATTGTCTCCTTTGGCTATTTTTTCACAATCGGTAGTGGAAGGAACGATTATTGATAATCAAACGAAAGAAACTTTGCAAGATGTCAAAGTTATTGTAGAAGGAACTTCCCTCGAAAGCCTTACCGATAGTAATGGGTTCTTTTCATTGGGACTTCCTCAGGGACAATATGTTTTTCGGTTTTCCAAACAAGGATTTGTCGAAAAACGAATGAACATTGATGCTTCCGAACTCAAAATTACATTACCCGAAGTGTTCCTTGATACTGATTTTGTTCAAGAAGCGGAACAACTTGTTGTGATTTCGGAAAGCGAGTTGGAAGATGATGAAAGTGGGGCTGATGTAGTATCGGGATTGTTACATAGTTCGCAGGATATTTTCATGCGACGTGCTGCTTTTGATTTCAGTTCGGTTTTCTTCAAACCTCGTGGTTATGATTCCAAAGACGTTACGGTGCTTATCAATGGTATTCCGATGAATCGAGCGGAAAACGGAAGAGCTCAATGGGCAAATTGGGGAGGACTTAATGATGTAACTCGCAATCAAGAGCTTAGCCACGGAATTGTAAAATCCGATTACACTTTCGGTGGAATGTCTGGCTCGAATTACATCAACGTTCGTCCTTCGTTGAATCGTTCGGGGCTTCGGCTTTCTACTTCGGTTAGTAATAGAAGTTATGTAGGCAGAGTAATGGCTACATATAATTCTGGTGTACAAAGTAACGGATTGGCTTACAGCATATCCGCTTCACGACGTTGGGCTTCTAACGGAAGCTGGGTAGATGGGACACTTTACAACGCCTATGCCGTGTTTGGAGCTTTAGAATATCAGTTTAATAAAAATCATAGTATCAATGTTATTGGGATGTTTTCGCCCATCCGTCGAGGAAAAACCTCGCCACTTACACGCGAAGTAATTGACCTTGTGGGCTATCAATATAATCCATATTGGGGAAAACAAAATGGCGATATTCGTAACTCCAGAAATAGAATCATTTCGGAACCTATTTTTATTCTTTCTTATAACTTTAAAAAGAATAACACTCGTTTAGATATTGATTTGGGCTATCAATTTGGACAAATCGGCAATACGCGTATCAGCTATGCAAACGCCCAAAATCCTGAGCCTAATTATTACCGAAACTTACCAAGTTATTACATAAACCAAACCTCAGGAGCTAATTGGGATTTGGCGAATTTACAAAAAGAATATTTCTTAGCAAATCCGCAACTTAATTGGGCTTCTCTCTACTATGCTAACGGCAATACGTCTGATAACAGAAGCGTTTTCATCGTAAGTAATGATATTAATGATGAACGTACGCTTACTGGAAATATCAACTTTTCTACACCTATTTATGATAATATCAAATGGACTTCAGGTATTGTTTACCGCAATATTTCATCTGAAAATTATGCCGAAGTGGACGATTTGTTGGGAGGGTCATTTTTTATGAATTATGATTATTTTGCTAATCAACCTTACGATTCTAATGATTCCTATTTAGAGAAAAAAGTAGGTGATAAATGGAATTACTTTTATGGGTTAAAAAGCAATATTGGTGAGGCTTTTACGCAATTAGAATTCAAATTTAAGAATCTTGAACTTTTTGTAGCAGGACGGTATCATTATACAGATTACGAAAGAGATGGGAAATACTCTTACGCATTATTTTCTGATTCATTCGGAAAAGGTAATAAACAGATTTTCAATGGAGTAAGCACCAAAGCTGGGTTGGTTTATGCCATCACAGGACGACATATTCTACAATTGAACACAGGCTATTTTAACACTCCTCAATCTGTACGAAATTCATTTGCTAACATTCGGTATTCCAACAGATTACTTCCTAATTTAGACAATGAAATTGCTTATACTATTGATGGAAGTTACATTCTGAGATTCCCTTATTTCAAATCACGAATTACGGGCTATTTTACTCATATAGAAAACACCTCTGAAACGAATTTTTTCTTTACCGAAACGGCTCTTACTGATGAAGTTACAAGTGATTTCGTTTCACAAACAATCGACAATATTCAGAAAAGACACTTCGGGTTAGAATTTGGGGCTGAGGCTCAAATCATTCCTACATTGAAGCTAACCGCAGCAGCAGCTATCGGGCAACATACATATATAAATAATCCTAAAATATACATTTCGTCAGGAGAAATTGGAGTAATCGAAGTAGACCAAGTATATCTCAAAAATTACCGTGTTCCTAGCGGACCTCAACAGGCATATTCCTTAGGCTTGGAGTACCGCGACCCGAAATATTGGTGGATAGGAGCTACTGCCAACTTACTGGCTCGTAATTACATATCGCTTTCCGCCATCAATCGTACACGTAATTTCTTTATTGACCCAAGTACGAATGATTATTTCACAAATATTGACGAAACGCTTGCCCGTGAACTACTTAAACAAGAACGTTTGGACGATGTGTTCTTACTAAATATCGTAGGAGGAAAATCATGGCGTGTAAAAAAGACTTATATCAGCCTGATTGCCAGTATAAATAACGTACTTGGTACGAACTTCGTTTCGGGCGGATTTGAACAATCACGTACTGCCAATTACGGTAGTATGGTAAGAGATAATGCCAATGGTGTACCTTCGTTTGGACCTCGATATTTCGTTGGTTACGGAAGGACTTTTATGGTAAATTTGGCAGTGAGTTTATAAATCTACTTTAATAAAAAATTTGACAAAGATGAAACTAAAAAATCTAATTTCAATTTGTGTTGTGCTTTTACTTTTAACCATCGGAATGGTTTCGTGTGTAAAAGATACTGACTATGAACTTCCTAATTTAGAGGAATTTAAGAACAATATTCCTGCCTTTGATGGGAATATAATCACATTTGCCCAACTTACAGCATCTGCAACCACCGAAGTAGTGGAACACACAGCTAATGATGCCATAGAAGGATATGTGGTATCAAGCGATGAAGGAGGTAATTTCTATAAAAAAATCTATATCCAAAACGCTGACAAAACAAGCGGTGTTTCCGTTTCTATTAACAAAAGTGGATTGTACACAGAGTTTCCTATTGGAGCGAAAGTACAAATTCGTCTGAAAGGGCTTACTACACAAATCAACAATGGCGGTGTCGAAATCGGATATGATGTGTACACGAGTGCCAGTGGTCGGAAAAGTGTAGGACAAATGGCTGAGGCTGTTTACAAAACACACCTTTACAATCTGCAAGAAACTTTAAAAACCCAAGAAGAACTCACCCAAGCAGATTCTTTAGTAGATGTTCTAAAAACAAACAATAATGTAAATCAGCTTGTTACATTTAAAAACGTATCTTTTGAAAGTACTGCCGTAGGAAAAACATTCCATGTAGCAACCAACGATGCACAGCAAGGAACAAACTATAATTTAATTGATTCTAACGGAAAAACAGTCATTTTCAGAACAAGCCGATATGCCAATTTCAGCAATGAAAATGTTCCTGCTGGACTATTGGATATTACTGGAGTTTTGACCAAATATGGCTCTACATATCAATTTATGATTAACAATACCGATGGTATCAAAGTAGTAGGTAGCGGAAATAATAGTGGCGGAAATACTCCTTCACCTACCCTTACACTTAAAACTGTAAGCGAGGTAAGAGCCTTGTATACTTCGGCTGACGTTACTATCCAAGACGATATAAAAATCAAAGTAATTGTAACTTCGGACAAAGATTCCAAAAATATCACAGGAGCCAACGCCTACGCACAAGACGATACAGCTGGAATAGCATTACGTTTCACGGCTACTCACAGCTATGCTATGGGTACGGAATTAGAAATTTCTTTAAAAGGACTTACTGTGAAAAAATTCCGCAATCTATTACAAATCGAAGGTATTACAACTGAAAAAATATTGAATAGCCAAGCCGCTACTGTTCCTACGCCAAAAACAATCACAATAGCAGAAGCAATTACTGGAAATTATGAAAGTCAATTGGTAAGCATCGCAGATGCACAGTTCACAGACATCACAAAAACATACAAAGGCACTCAAAATATTTCCACAGATTGTACTAATAGCTTAGCTGTCTTCACTCGAAATGATGCTACATTTGCCAATGATAATGTAAGTAACAAAAAAGGAATTATTACAGGTATCCTTTCTGTATATGATGCCACTATCCAGCTGTTATTACGAAATGCTACCGATGTTAATTTTACTACTGATTATACCGATTGTAACAATTCGGGTGGAGGAGGAAATTCGGGCGGAGGCTCAGGAACTGGGAATAACATTTTTGATTTTGAAGATATTACCACAGTCTCAACTTCATACAAGACAGAAGGTTCACTTACCAAAAACAACGCTACTTTGGCTTACAAAGCCCGTACCGATGTAGGTGAGTATGCTATCAATAGCAAAGGAGTGATGTTACATACCAATACAGACAATCCGTATATCAAAATTACACTTTCAAATGGAATTAAAACATTGAAATTCAAGTATAAAGGAGCTTTTTCAAGTGGTACAAATAGAACTGTAAAAATTTATGACGGTGATGAATCAAGTACTACTGAACTTGGTTCTGAAACGTTTACCAAAGATGCTTCTGGCGAAAAATCTGTCGAAATAAACAAAACAGGAGCCGTTACTATCACCATCAAATCTACTGATAGACAAATTGTTATTGACGATATCGAATGGACTGAATAATTTTCTGTAAAGCATCAAACAAAATCAAATATTTACAACTTCTGAAAATCAACTTCTAAATGTTGAATTTAAAAATTTAACATTTAGAAGTTGATTTTTAACCTTTAATTAACAAATGGGGGGGGGTAAAACGTTATCTTTGCCACAAATATTTAAACTTATTTACAATGATGAAGAAATTTTTATTAGTAGCTTCTGTAGCCGTGGCTACGATGCTTACATCTTGCAAAAAAGATGATGACAACGATTCAATCGAAGGAGCTTGGCAATTGGAATCTTTTGTTGTTAATGGCATTGCTGAAACATTAGATGATTGCGACAAAAAATCAACTATGTCTTTCACAAGTACTACTGCCAGCCGTATTGAATATTATACCGCTGGCAATAACGAATGCAAGGTAGAGTCAGAAGGTACAGGTACATACGTTATCTCGGGAGATAAACTGACAATTACTGAGTCAGATGGGGAGGTTATTTTATTTACTTTCTCTGTTTCAGGGGATAGACTTGTTCTCACACAAGTAGATGATGCTACATCAATTTCAACCTTCAAGCGTATTTAATTATTCTGCGGAAAAATAGCAAAGAGGCTGTCCGAAAAGTATCGGGCAGCCTTTTAATTTGGTGGTTTTCCCAAAAATTTGTATCTTTGGGTTGCAAAAAAAATCACCGATGGCAAATATACGATTTAAAACATTACCGAGTAGCATCCCTTAACTTTTTCCTACTAACATTTATGAAAGAGTCCCTGAAAATCACCCAGTTAAGTTGGTTGAAAAAGTGGTGGATTCTTTGGATATTTCATACATAATTAAACTTTACAGCGGAGGCGGTTGTCCTGCATATCATCCAAGAATAATGTTTAAAGTATTGTTTTACAGCTATTTATCCAATGTTTATTCGTGAAGGAAAATTCATAATGCGTTAAGAGAGAATATTCATTTTATGTATATAGCGGGGAACTCAGAACCCGATTTTAGAACTATCAATGATTTTCGAGGTAAAATTCTCAAATATCTACTGAAACTCAATTCATTACCCACGCAAGTATTCATCAAACAACGGCAGATACAACTACATTAAAAGAACATTTAGAAGGTTTTGAAAAAACTTACAACAAACAAAGTAAAGAAGTTGTTGCTGATGCTGGTTAAGGAAGTGAGGAGAATTATGAAATGTTTGAAAATAAGGATATTGAAGGCTATGTTAAGTATAATTATTTTCATATTGAAAACTCAAAAAAAATGGAAAGAAAATCCGTTTTTAGTTCAAAATATGTATTATAATCCATAGGAAGATTATTTGGTTTGTCCGATAGGTCAAAAAATGATAAATGTAGGCTTGGAACATCGAAGTAAGCGACCGATAGAAGTGGAAGCGGTTTTTGGTCAGATGAAGAGCAATAATAGATTTACATTCAGAGGATTAGAGAAAGTAGAAATGGAGTTTCTACTGATGGCTATTGGGCATAACTTCAGAAAATTACACACAAAAATGGAAAAAGTAGCCTAAAATAAAAGAAAATCTCTGTTTTTTGTTCAAAAAATATCTAAAACCACTATTACAAAAAATATAAACTAGTAATTTAGTCAAAACTAAAGTTTTAATATTTTTTGTAAAAAAAAAAGAGACTGACCTTTTTGGACAGCCTCGTTTTGGTTTTACATATTATTTACAAAGGCTTCACAAGGTCTAAAAACCAAGTTTTCACTTCACCTTCTAAATGTGGAGCAAGTTTTTCCTCACACGTTTTGTGGTAAGCGTTTAGCCATTGTTTTTCGTCATCGGTCAGAAGTGCTACGTTAATGCCACTTGCCATAAACGGACAAAGCGTCAAGGTTTCAAAATCGTAAAACGTACCAAATTCATTTTGAGCCACTTCTCGCACGGCTACCAAATTTTCGTGACGAATTCCATACTTGTTTTCAACATAAAACCCAGGTTCGTTTGAGCAAACCATTCCTGGTAAAAGCACCTGCGGATTCATATCCTTACGGATGTTTTGAGGTCCTTCGTGGACGTTCATAAAGCTCCCCACACCGTGTCCTGTGCCGTGTCCGTAATCTTTATTGTTTTTCCAAAGTGCCATACGAGCAAAGGCATCGAGTTGTACACCACGTGTTCCTCTTGGGAATTGCACCATCGAAAGCTGAATCATTCCTTTGAGAGTCAGCGTACTATCGTCTATAAACTGTTGTGATACTTTGCCCAGTGGAATAGTTCGGGTAATGTCGGTCGTTCCTTCCAAATATTGCCCACCAGAATCTACCAAAATACTTCCTTCTGCAAAGACTTCCTTACTTCCCGTTTCAGGAGCGGAATAATGGACAATCGCTCCATTGCCTTGATAACCAATAATACTGCCGAAACTTTCTCCTACAAAATGGTTGCCATCAGCACGGAACTCTCTCAATTTCAACCCAATACTATACTCCGTCATCGGCTCTTTTCCCACTTGGTGCGTTAGCCAATACAAAAATTTGACCATCGCAACTCCATCTCGAATCATTACCGTACGAAAACCTTCCAATTCGGTCGCATTTTTTACCGCTTTCATCAAATTCCCAGGAACGGGAGCTTGAATGAGTTTATTACCCTCAATGGCGTTGAAAATAGCTTGGTTAGTATTCGGAGCGATGAGAATTTGCTTGTTTTTCACTTCCGCAAGGTATGGAAAAAAGTCTGAATATGCTTTTATCGTTACGTTCGCTTTGTTCAAATGAACTTTCACTTCTTCCGTAACTTTTTGTGTATCAACAAATAAGATGACTTCTTTGTCAGAAATTACAATATACCCTAAAAACACAGGATTGTACGCCACATCGCTTCCTCTAAGGTTTAGCGTCCACGCCACATCATCTAATGCTGTGATAATATGCAGATTAGCTTTTTGCTGAGCCATTTTCTCACGAATAGCGTTTAACTTATCCGTAACGCTCTGCCCAGCCCATTTGTCGGGGTGTACGAAAATGGGGTGCAACGGACTTTTTTCACGATTTGTCCAAATTTTCTCCAACAACGGATTGTTATTCAACTGAATATGTTTTGTAGCCAACGTAGTTTGTAGCTTTTCCCACGCAAGGTGCGAGGTAGCCAAAGCGTTTACCGCAACTACGGCTTTTTCAGGAAGCTCGGAAAGTAGCCAATCCGTATAGTCGGGCGTTCCCTCTATTCCATCTTTAAAAAGGTCGATACCCGAACCTTCGAGTTCTATCGGAGCTTGTACAAAATAGCGTGAGTCCGTCCAAAGTCCTGCTTTATCTTTGGTAATCACCACAAATCCTGCCGAACCCGTAAATCCTGAAATCCATTGGCGTTCCAGCCATTCTTTTGGCAAATATTCACTCAGATGCGGGTCTGCACTGAACACTACAAACGCATCAACGCCTTCGGTTTGCATTTGTTTTCGTAATAATGATAGTTTTTCTGATGTTTTCATCATATATTTTTTTTATTTTTTATCTATTGACGCTACCGACTGAATTATCGTAGCTGTGATTCCTACAAATATAGAATTATTTTAAAAAATCAACAAATGTTTTAACTCAAAATTAAAGTTTTTACTTTGTTGCTTTTAGATGTCCAAGTTATTTAAACTATATGTTCTTCGAAATTATATATAAAATAGATGATTGTCAAAATTCATTCTGCTCAATCAAGGTTAGTTTAAATAGTAATGTCTGCATCATTTCCCTGAAAATAAAATTGTTAACCTATTTTTCACAATAAAGAAAAAATTTATCTTCAAATTTTTGAAAATAAGGCACAATTAGACGATTACATAATTCGTAATAATTTATTATTTAATATCAAGTCACATGCGAAAAATATCCGTTAGACTTAAAACTAAAAAAGGCTCTGCAATTTCTTGCAAAGCCTTTGTTTTTTTTAAAGAGGAGTACCTGCTTTTGTTTTAAAACGATATTCAAGATAAGAGTACGCATCACGTGGCATAATTTGTATCCAACGTTTGTACTTCAAAAACCATTTTAAACGTATTGACATAAGCCCTTGTTTGAGGTATGCCGTTACGAAAGGATGTGCATTAAGTACAATACGCCCTTGGTAGGTATTCTCTTTAATAATGCTTTCAAGTTCTGTATTGATTTTATCAATCAGAACGATAGGTGCTTCTATTTCACCTTCTTTACTTGGGTTTTCTTCTTTGGTTTTGATGTTTAGTTCTTGACGAACGCGTTGACGTGTAATTTGTATCAACCCAAATTTGCTTGGAGGGAGTACTTTATGCTTAGCTCTATCCTCCTCCATTTCTTTACGAAGATGGTCGAAAAGTATTTTGCGGTTGTCTGTATTAGACATATCTATGAAATCCACAACAATAATTCCTCCCATATCGCGTAAACGTAATTGTCGTGCAATTTCGGTTGCGGCAATCAAATTTACTGCCAAAGCGGTAGACTCTTGGTCATTCGCTTTATTAGAATGATTTCCACTATTTACATCAATAACATGCAGAGCCTCAGTATGTTCTATCACTAAATATGCTCCTTTACTCATTGAAACAGTTCGTCCGAAGGCTGTTTTTATCTGCCGTTCGATATGAAATTTTTCAAATATTGGAATGGATGAACGGTAATGTTTTACGATATTTTCCTTGCCTGGTGCTATATCTTGAACATATTTCACAATTTGTTCATATAACAAATCATTATCCACATAAATACCTGAAAAGGAATCATTAAACATATCACGAAGGATAGCACCCGTTCGGTTGATTTCACTCATCACTTTTGATGGAAAAACCGCTTTATGTATTTTTTTGCACATCAAAACCCAACGCTCGAATAAACCCTGTAAATCTTTATCCAGTTCCGCTACTTTTTTGCCTTCTGCCACCGTGCGAACAATCACACCAAAGCCTTTGGGCTTTATGCTTTGCAGAAGTCTCCGTAGACGTTCTTTTTCGGCTTTGCTTTCAATTTTTTGAGAGATAGAAATTCGGTCGGAAAAAGGCACTAATACCAAGTAACGACCTGCAATGGACAACTCCGAACTGATACGAGGACCCTTAGTAGAAATTGGCTCTTTAACTATCTGAACCAAAATAGGCTGATTTGCTTTCAGCACATCTACCACGCTACCATCTTTATCAATATCAGGTTCTAATGAAAAGTCTTTCAACGAATAGTCTTTTAACTTTCCCGAAATGACCATTTTTACAAATTTCAACAAGGAAGATAATTGCGGACCTAAGTCGTGATAATGCAAAAACGCATCTTTTTCGTGTCCTACATCTACAAAAGCTGCATTGAGTCCTTGTATAGGTTTACGGATTTTGGCAAGCATAATATCGCCCACTCCTAATCCGTTAGTATCTTCTTCTTTATGAAGCTCAATGAGCCTACCTTCCTTAAGTAAAGCAAAATCGACATAAGAGGAACCAGAACGAATGATTAGTTCCTTATTCACTCTTTTTTGGATTTTTTGTTAAACATTATTACAGCTGATTATCAGCATCAGTGTATTTCAATGAACGTTTTTCGTTATAAGAAGAAAAAGTAGTGTTAAACTACTTTTTCTTTTTGTGACGATTAGCTCTCGCTCTTTTTTTACGTTTGTGATTCGCTACTTTATGTCTTTTTCTTTTTTTTCCGCTTGGCATAGCTTAATTGTTTAAAAAATTATTTCTTTTTGCTTGATTTAACTTTTACTTTGGCTTTTACCCCATCAACAAAAACTTTCGCTGGTTTGAACGAAGGAATGTTGTGTGCAGGAATTTTAATTGTTGTGTTTTTAGAGATGTTACGTCCTGTTTTCTCTGCTCTTGTTTTGATAATAAAACTACCAAAACCTCTCAGATACACATTGTTACCTCCCTCAAGTGAAGATTTTACTTCATCCATAAAGTTTTCAACAGTTGCTTGAACGTCATTTTTATCAAGACCTAACTTGTCAGCGATCTTTGATACAATTTCTGCTTTTGTCATTTTATATTCTTTTTAAATATTAATAATTTTGATAAATTCGGAGTGCAAATATACTAATTAAATATTTAATAAACACAATGTTACGTAAATATTTTTTATTTTACTGCTCATTTTTAACACTTTTAGTCTTTTAAAGTATACTAAACTATTAAAAATCAACAACATACGTTTAATAGAAAAATTGATTACAACAGCAACTATTTTCCGTGTTAATTTGTCATAATTTTTTCAACATCTGCCCAAAAATCAGGATACGATTTAGAAACCACCTCACTATTATTGATAATAATGTTTGTTTTTAGGCATAACGGAGCAAAAGCCATCGCCATTCGGTGGTCATTATAGGTGTCGATTGCCACATTTGAGTGTATTTCATTACTTTCCTCCATATATAAAGATTCAGGAGTAGCCTGAACGGTAGCTCCCAATTTCGTAAGTTCCGTTTTGAGAGCTTCTAAACGGTCTGTTTCTTTGATTTTGAGTGTATATAAACCCGTTAAATCACAAGAAATGCCTAATCCGAAACACGTTACAATAAGGGTTTGTGCTATGTCAGGAGCATTTCGTAAATCACACGAAAAACGCTTCCCTTGCAAGGAACTTTTCTTCTGCAAACAAATTTCATTTGCTGAAAATGAAGTTTCTACACCAAAAAAAGTATATATTTCCGATAGAACGCTATCCCCTTGTAAGCTATTTGGTTTGTAACTTCTTAATTTTAAGGCTGTTCCAATTTCTGACAAGGCAACAAAAGAATACCAATACGATGCCGAACTCCAATCCGATTCCACCACAATCGTCTTGTTTTCAGTATATTGTAACGGATGTATCACAATCGTATTTTCGTGAAATGAAGCCTCTACACCGATTTCTTCCAGCAATGCTAATGTCATTTTTACATAAGGAACAGATGTTAAACTCCCTATCAAACGGATTATCAGCCCATTAGGAAGTGATGGAGCAATAAGCATCAATGCCGAAATATATTGGCTACTCACTTCCGCAGAAATATTTACTTCATTGTTTATCAACCTTTTACCTGTTATCTTCAAAGGTGGAAAACCTTCATTTTCAAGATACGTAATATCCGCACCTAAAGCTCGTAACGCTTCTACCAATATATATATAGGACGTTCTTTCATTCGTGGCGAACCTGTTAAAACGACCTCTTTTCCTTCCTGAGAAGCGAAAAATGCCGTTAAAAAACGCATAGCCGTTCCCGCATGGTGAATATCAATTGTGCCAACTCCTTTTTCAAGAGCTTGAATCATTACCTGAGAATCGTCTGAATTTGAATTATTTACAATTTTTATTTGAGGAAAAAGAGCTTGAAGGAGCAACAACCGATTCGTTTCAGATTTTGAACCCGAAATTTGAATGGTTTTACCTGATTTTATATGCGTTTTATGTATTTTCTTATTCATAATTTTTCTCAAACCTCTTAAAATTTAGTTTTGCCATTTTACATAACAAACTAATAATCAATGAATTTAGGCAAAGATACAATTAAAAAATGGATTTTGCTGTATTTGTGTATCAGAAAAAAAGGTTTTATATCAAAATTTGATTTAAAATTTATTTTTTTATTGATAACCAGCAAATTAAAAAATTAGGTAGCTAATAAAAAGAAGAATCATACAAAAATTTATTTAAAATAGAACAAAAGAGTAATTTTCATTGCCATAAAACATTGATAATTAGGCAATACAAAATCAAAATTCAGACATAAAAGAGAAAAAGTTTAGCCCTATCATTTATTTGATAGAGCTAAACACATTTTAAGTAAAAACAAATCTTAGATTTAGTTTAGTGTAACTTTCAAAATTTCAGATACTTGCGGAATAGGAAATTCGTTTCCAACTTTTCTAATAACAGCATCTTCTTTGTCGGAAGTTCCACCAAAAAGAGCTTGTTTATTACCCGCACCAGGGAATTGGTCAATGCCTGTTCCGTTGTCCAAAAGTAAGGTTTTGGGAGTTAAATTGGCGGGAGTTGTTGCCGAAATCGCTCCCTCGCTACCGAAAAACCAGTCGTTAGAATAGCCGAACATAAGTGCATAAGCTATTTTGTCGCCTTGGTTTGCTACAAATGTTGTGGTTACTTTGGCAGAGGGTGCTACGGGAGCATTCCCAGCAATATAAACTTCTTTAACTCCGCTTATTTTTTTCAATTCGCTTTGAAGTTTGTCAAACATTCCTTTTTGCGATAAATCTTTTAGCCCGATACCAGCATCTTTTTTACCCAATTCGTAAATCGGATTTTGCTCTCCGTTGTAAATAACAACAACCGCTGGCGAAAGTCCTGTTATAATCCCCGTGTTCATTGCCAATTCTTTGGAAAGTGGTTCAGGATTTCCCGTTTGCGAAAGTGTTGTTAGGGCTTGGCTACTTTTTTTATTGGCTTCAAAGAAAGGTTTTTCTTCCAATAATTTCCCTCCTAAAACATTGGCAACAGCCCAAACACCAGGCGAAAAAGGCGTTTCGAGTGATTGTCCCATTGTGTCTTTTTTTCCTTTGGAAGTGTTGGTGATGGTCAGCGTGAATTTGGAAGTTTTTTCGTCGTACGAAAGCATCAATTTCATTAAATCTTGCGGTTTTGTTCTTGCAAAAAGCGAAGTGATTACGCCATTTTCAGCATTTCCGTTTGTATCGTTTTTCGTTCCATTGTCCCACAAACTAATGTCGGAAGTAATTTCGCCTGTGCGAGGCTGTCCTTTGTCGTCATAAAGTGCAATTCCTGCATCTTTGGAAGCAAAAAACCAATCTTTTGAAGCTCCAAACATCATCGCAAAAGCAATTCGCTGTCCTTTTCCTGCGTAAAAATCAAATTTGGTACTTCCGTCGGGCAGAATCAAATTTTCTACCTTTTTTCCTTCGGGAGTGGTAATCGTTCCATTTCCTTTGAAAATACCACTTTGCGAGAATTTCTTCACCTGATTTACATTTTCAAAAGTGATGCTACGAGCCGAATTGTCGGGTTGTGGTGTCATCATTTTGTCTTTACTACAAGAGGTTAAACCTGCTGAAAGTGTTGCTACGGTAATCATAGCTGCGGATAAAATTTTATTTTTCATTTTAATTGATATGTGATTAAATTAAACAATTATTTTTTCTGGTGAAAGGTTAAAATTTTTAAAAATTTGGGTATTTGTTTAGATTTTGTGGTTAAAATTTTAGTTGTTAAAATGATTTTGAGTGTCAGCCTGACAAAATCTTGTTATACTTTTTCACAACAACTCCAAAATTTTCTGTCGTAAGAAGAAAAGAGCAAGATACGGGCTTGCCCTTTTCAGCAAAATAACCCAAATAGATTGAAATGATTTACATTTGTTTTGTCATTTCTTGTTTTTTATCGGCTTCGTTGTTCATTTTCATGTCGCCTTTTTTACAAGATTTTTGACTTTTTTTGCAACAACTTTTTTTCGAGTTTTCGCACGATTTTTTGTCTTTTTCGCACGATTTTTTCATTTCCATTGCTGGTTTTTCCTGCATCGGAGTTTCTTTTTCTTGAGCGGAAGCAACTCCCATTGATAAGGCAGAAGCGACCATTAAAATAAATAAACTTTTCATATAAATTACATTTAATAAATTACGATTTTGTGTTTGATTCCGAAAGAAGCATCAGCCCGAAGCCGAGCATTACAAGGTCTTTAAGAATGAAGAAATCAGTTACCAGAATGCCATCAACAACTCGCCACATATTGGGCGTTGTGAAAAGAAAACTAAGCGTAAAGGCAAAAGTAAGGATTACAGCCACGGCAGCTATTTTTCTGCAAATACTTGAAAACAAGCCTCCTATGAGCGTCAGCGAAGTAGCAATTTCAATCACACCGATGGCATTGGAAACCGCCTGCAAACTGAAAATTCTATACGACCAATTTAGCAAAAAATGATTTTCAACTAAGGGACGAATTGCACGAGCTTCGGTGGGGGTGAATTTAAAAACGCCAATCCAAAATAATACCATCGCTGTTGCCCATAAACTGGTATAAAATCCGATTCTTTTTGTTTTTCTGTCAAGTTCCATAATAAATGATTTGCTTTTCATTCTCTTTGTCGGGAGAATTTTCAAAAACTGACAAAAAAAGTTTATTTTTTTTCTAAAATTTTTATATTTATCTGATTTTCAAAAAATTAAAATTGAAAAAATTTTTGATTGAAGCATAAAAAAACTCGGAATGTTCTTCCGAGTTTATGAATTTGTTTCGCATTTTAAGCGTTCTTTAATTCGGTTTTTAAAGTCGCTTTCAGCAGAATTGGTGTCTATTTCCGTTTTTTTCTGAATAAAATATTTTTGTAATGTTTTATGCAGAAGTATTGCTTTTTGGTTGTATGCAGCACAGAGTTTGCAAATGGCTAAATGTGCTTTTAATTGTATTTTTTCCCGAAAGGAAAGCCTTCCGTGGAGTTTTTTTTCTATCAAAAAAGTGGCTTCTTTGCAAGGAAGCACAAAAAAATGCACGAAGTTTTTTAGTAGTTGAGTCATTATTTTTGAAACCAATTTAATTCTAAACATTCTTTTAATTGCAAACGACTTCTTTGCAAAATTTTCCAATAATTAGTCGTAGAAACCGCTGTTTCCTGACAAATTTCATCTGATTTTTTTTCTTCCAGATAACACATTTTTACTAAAATACGCCATTTTTCAGGGAGTTTTTCCAAACATTTTTCAAGAGTCCGTAAAAAATCATTATCATCGGTCAGAGTTGTATTGGAGGCGTCTTCCCATTCCTTAAAACCTTGATTAGGTTGCCATTCGCCGTTTTCATCAAAGAAATAATCAAAACTGATTTGCGTATTTTTGTATTTCTGGCGATAAAAATCCGCGATTTTATGATTTAAAATGCCTTTGAGCCAAGTAAGTGGTTGGCTTTTCTGCTGAAATTTTTCGCGGGAAGTATATGCGGTTATAAAAACCTCTTGCACAATGTCTTCGGCATCAACTCGGTCTGAAAGCATAAAAATAGCGTGTTGCAAGAGCTTGTCGGCATACTCATCAACCCAGTAAGCAAATTGTTTTTCAGTTATTTCCATGTATATATTTTTGTTTTTTCAAAAAACTTATTGAAAATCAGGAATTTTGCTTGTGAAAAAGACAATTTATCAGAATCATTCGGTGGCAAAATTACAATAAATTTCGCACTCGAACAAACAGAAAAAATTTTACTTAGTTTGTACTTTTTTGCAATTATCTGAAAATAAATTTATTAAAACTAAAAATATTTTAATAAAATGAATCGGAAAAAGTGGTTTTATTGCAATTATTTGTGGCTTAGTTTTTCTTGATAATACTTTATCATTGTCTACTTGATTTAAAAAGAGTTGGATAAAATATGCAATATTTTTGGATTATTGATATTTCACACTTCATAATTTGAGGTTTTATTATAAAATTGATAAAAATATCTCGTTAAATTGTAGGACTAAAAAGTCTTTTTATTATCTTTGCACAGATTTTAAATATAACACATTTTTTATGGAAATATTACTAATTGCTGTATTCTTCATCGGCTATTTTTTTATTACTATTGAGCATCAAGTTAAGATTGACAAAACGATTTCGGCTCTTGGGATGGCTTCTATCTGTTGGGCGATTTTGAAAATGAGCGGACTTACCGTCTTTGAGATTGAGAATCAAGCTCTTCACGCTATCGACCCAACTAATAATGATGTAGCAATTGACAATATTTTATTACATCATATAGGAAAAATAGCTGAAATTCTATTCTTTCTTATCGGAGCTATGACCATAGCAGAAGTCATTGACATGC
>JAUNHN010000123.1 GCA_030523915.1 Capnocytophaga sp.
GATTTTCCAATCGGTGTCTATCAAAAACTTGCGAATGGCAAAAAAAATATCGGTGTCAATGTCAGTGGCGATGTTCAAATTTTCCATATCGTTATGCTCGTTCTAAATATTTTGTAATGTATTTAAGCATTTGCTTATCGCCGTCTTTTTCGGCAATGTTTTTCATCTGATGAAATTGTTGGTTAAATCCTGAAATTTTGAGTTTATAAATGGCTTCAACCAACGAAAATTGAATAAAACCATCTGAATGCCAAATATTTTCATCATTGGCAATGTTAATAATGGCTTCTTTATTTTTCATATTCATTAGGATATAAATAAAATCGGCTCGGTTGCTACGCCATTTTTCCTGCAATGCCAATTCGGCAAAAAAATGAATAATATTAACAGATTTTTTTAACGATTTTTCCTTATCCAATAAGGTTGCCAACGCCCCACAAAGGCTGTTGTTTGTTGTCTCAAACCAATACATTTCTATTCCGTTTTGCCCGTAGCCTTCATTGATGATAGATAGATTTTCAATGGAAAAATCCAAAGCCTGTCTGATGATGGCAATCAGCCTTGTGTCGTCATCTAATCCGTTACAAGCGAAATGCCAAATAACACTTTCATAGCCATTGGCACGATTTATTTTTTCTTTAAGGGTCATTTTTTATTCCTATTTTACGATTTCTATTTTGATAATGTGTTCATTTTCAATGCTAAAACACATTGTTCCGCTTTGCAGTTTTATCGCTGTGTTTTTGGTTTTTAACACAATGCCAAATCGGGCTTCAAAATAGTTTTTGTTATTGCTTAATTGCTTGTGCCACAAGAGTTTAATGTCGCTGTTGTCATTGGCAATATCTTGAAAATAGGCTCTAATGGCTTCAATACCCACGATGTCATCGCCTTTATCGGAATGAATTTGGGCGTTTTTATGAAAAAAGGCACAGATTTCATCTAAAACAGACGCATTTTTGGCTAAATTTTCCCATTTTTCAAAGAAATTCGCCACCAGTGTCGGCATTATTTCGGTTGCTTTGGCTTGGTATTTTGGGTGAAAAACCACGAGTTTGCCTTTGGGAAATTTGCCTTTCCAACCGCAAGGAAAAACGCCATTTTTATAGGCTTTGTAGAGCATATTCCACAGCGGATGATTGGCTTTGTGCTTGATATTCAGATAGCAATTTTCCAAATCGGCTTGTACATCGTTGGCATAATCGCCATAGCCCAATTCGTCCAATCGCTCGGCAATGTCTTGGCATAGCACTTTCCAATCTTGCTCTTCATCTGCACTCATTGAATGGCTCAAAATCAGGCTGTTATGCTCTCGTAAATCCAACCAAATTTCTTTGACTTGTTGGCTGTATAAAAATTTTTCGCATTCATTTTTATCGCTGACAAATTCCCAATCGGCATTGTCAATCGGCTCAAATGCAAATAACTTATTGTCAATGATTTGTATGATTTGTTTCATATTTTTTTCCTAAAACAGGCGGTTATTTAATTCTACAAAGATAATGAAAATTTTAAAAGACACTTTGTGTCAAAATATCAAAAAACGCTGTGCGTTTGTTCTTCTTTAAAAAGTTTATCCCATTTTTTGGTTTTGATAAAATCAAAAAAAGGCTGTATATCAGGGTGTTGGTTTTTAAATTTGGCAAGAAAATCCAAGCCGTGCATTATTTCGCTTTTGTCTTCGTCAAAATTGCCTACGAAAACTATTTCACTGCGTTTTCGGCTTAATACTTCTTTTATTCGCTTGATAATGAGCGGAATATGCTTTTCATTGCCCAATTTGCAAATCGCATAAAGAGCCACATCTTTATTTCTGCCTTCTTGAATGTATTTTTCAAAAATCGGCAATTCTCGCTCATCGCCAATTTTCAAAATAGCAAATAACGCCGAAACTGCGACATCAGTTTTCTTATGTCCTGCCAATGCCAAAAGCGTATCCATACTGGCTCTCGTGCCGATATTTTGCAAAGTTTGTAAGCAATGCCAAAGCCGATATTCATTGCTATTTTCTGCCGAACAAATCTCTAAAATAAGCGGCTCTACTGTGGGGTGATGTGTTTTTTGTAGAACCGAAATAGCGTCATTTTTTAGCTCGTCATCGCCTTGTGTAATGAGATGAAAAATGGGCGAAAGGTCGGTTTCGGCAGATTTTTCGGTGTTTTTTATGGCACTTAATATTTTTGTAATTACGCTTGTATCTTTCTCATTATCAATCTGATGTATGATAAATTGCAAGGCATTTTGATTGTGCGTATTTTCGGCAATTTTTCCTAAAATCCAATAGGCTTGTTTGCGTTTTTCGGCATTTTTCTCGGACTGAATAAAGGCGATTAAATCAGGGATAAGCTCTTCATTTTTAATCTTTTCCGCTTCACGATGAGCTTTCCAAGATGGCGTATCTTCGCTGGAAGTGGCATTTTCAGCCCAAGTGTTGTCCAGCATTCGTTCTATTAAATCCAAAATATAAGTTTGATGTTTCATAGTTTTTCCTTTAAGTCCGTAGCACGGACGGGCGGTTTCTATTTTACAAATATAATTAAAATATCAAAAGACACGGTGTGTCCAAAGATAATTAAAATAATGAAAAACGCTGTGCGTTCAAAAAATCAATCGTTATCTTGTTCATCTTTTCTCTCTTTTAAATCATTAAAAATCAATCCATTATATACTCAAAATACCAATGTTCAAAAAAAGCAAATTGCTCTTTGGGCAGGGTATTGACGGGTACTTTTTTTGTGTGATATTCCCCAATTTCGCTGGGGCTGTCATCATTCCAAGAGACAAAACTATCCACTTTAAACCCTTGATTGACAAGCTCTTTTATAAACTCAAATAAACTTCGTGTGCGAAGAATGTCGTCATCGTCATCGCTTTCGCCCAGCCAATCTTGCAGCTCACAAAAGCCCATTTCTTTACTCAGCGGTTCATCAAAAATCCGCAAATGACAACTGCAACTGCCCTGTGCCATCGTGGCAATTTCGTACATATTCGGATAGGCAAGCACGCTCTTAAACAGCGGTTTATCCACCTTTTCAAAGTAGATACCGTCAAAATTATGCACCGCCAAATCGTCTGGCTTATCGGTGCTGATAGTAATGATGTAGCACATAGTTTTTAGTGTAATTTACTGATTCCTCCCCAACCCCTCCGAAGGAGGGACTTTTTTTACAAAGTTAATAAAAATTTTAAAAGACACGGTGTTTTAACGCAATCCGTTGTAGAGGCTTATTATATAAGCCCTAATTTTCTTTGTTTATTTTTGTGTTGGGCAAATGTGATTTGCCCCTACAATAAATATCAATAGACACTTTGTGTCTAATTTATGCTTATATTTGCACCGAATTTAGGTTTCAATATAATGATGTTATGCTAAAAAAACTCCTAAAACCTTCAATTATTTCTATAATTGTCTTTATTTTAATTATTTTTCTGCACAGAATTCCTTTAAATATTTTGTTTTTTAATTTTGGGTTTGATGAATATATTTCCAAATCATTAGACTCTATTATAACCAATTTTTGTATCATCATTTTACTATTTATCGGCATTAAAAAATATAAAATTCCGTTTAGTTTGTCTCTCAAAATCAATCACTTAGTATATTTTATACCTTTGCTGTTGTATGTAATTATTTTTTCAGGCGGATTTAAAAGTTTTGCTAATTTTAACTTTTCTTCAACGCCTTTTAGCACGATTGCCATTTACACATTCAAGTATTTTACTTTGTCTTTTTTTGAAGAATTTTTGTTCAGAGGGCTTATTTTGGGGCTGTTTTTATCGGCTCTTCCCAAAACCAAAGAAGGCGTTTTTCTGAGCGTTTTGCTGTCCAGTTTATTTTTTGGTGTGGTACATATTGTCAATCTTTGGTCTATTGAAAATCAGACACTTAAAGGTGTTTTAAATCAGATTTATGCCGCAACTTGCTTGGGTGTGATGTACGGAGCAATTTATGTGCGTACGAAAAACCTCATCTTACTTGGTGTGTTTCATTTTTTAACGAATTTCTTTGCTTCTATTGGCGAACTTAATTTCATACAACAACCTGAAATACAAGTACTAAGCACCGATGAAACTCTTTTGGAAATCGTTATAAATGAAATACTTAGGCTTGTAATTTTTGGCATTCCGCTGTTTATTGGCAGTTTTTTAATTTTAAAAACAGATTCACAGTGAGCCACCGTTGGTAATTAGTCCGTAACACCGACAGGCAATTATTTTACACAATTACAAAAAATATCAAAATACCCTATGCCTCCACCAGCAAACTATTCAAATTCTCGTGGTTTTTTGCCCACGCTATATCGTAGATTACATCGGCGAGGTTGGGGTCTTTTACGATTTCCCAATATTGTGCTTTTGCTTTGATTGTCAGTATTTTACCAATGCTTATTTTGGATTTTAGCTTCTGCAAAAATGTAAGTATGCTTTCATAATCTAGCTGACCGATGGTTTGCCCCGAAAACGGCATTTCCACCCATATAATATGCTGATTTTGAATATCTAACACCCCAAAAACCAAGCCTTTTTGTAGCGATTGCGAAATCCGTATTTGTCTCGCCACACACGAAGGGTCGTACGCCACGCCCGTCCGCTCGGAAACCTTCATTTTGTGCTTGGAATCCATCCAACCGACCACCAAATTCGGCGTAATTCCGCCTACGCTGTACGCATTACACGCAAACACAACAAACTGAGCCTTAGCCTTTTGCAATTCATCTACCTGAACTTCAATATATTCGGCGGTACCTACTTTATTGGGAATTTCCCTGATGTCGCCACTGTGTTTGCAACCCTTAGTCTGCAACCTGCTGAAACTACACGAATCCACGCTGTCGGTGTAGATAATATCGCACGACAAATCCATATCCAAATGCTGTGCTGGCAAGCCCTCGCCCCATTGCATAAAAAGGCGTATCTTATTGCCTTCCAAGGGGATAGCCTCGCCCATAAAGGTCGGTTCAAAGTCCTGCACATTTTGGCTTCTGTCGCCAATTGGGAACGGAATTTCTTTGAGTTTTGGGTCAATATAAACCCTTTGAAAATCAGTTTCTTCCTTTGAAAATCGCTCCTGAAACGCCTTCAAACAAAGCTCACGCACTTGCTTTTGCATTTCGGTAAGCTCTTCCTCAGAATAAAGTTTAGTATATTGATTTTCAACGATTTCCTTTCTAAGCCCTGTGATGGTTCTTACGCTTCGTTTGTTTTCTCTTCTGAAATACAATTCGGCGTACGAAGTAAGCGTAAGTAACAGACGCATAGGTAGTTGCGAGGCTACTTTTTGAAACTCGGCAAGGGTAATTTCCGCCCCAAACCAAAGCATATTGGCAAAAAGCGAACGAGCGAAAAGCCCTGGGCGTTCCCTCAAAAGGGCGAAAGTTTTCTCGGCATCGGATTTGAGTTTGAAGTGATTTACGCGACCCTGCCAAACATCGTACATTCCGCTGTGGAAAGTTTCCAAAATCGCTTTAAGTCGCTCAAAACCAGTCTTTTTACTGTATTCCACCAAACGCAACGCACGGATAAACCGTACCCACATTCCGCGTTTTGGGTGCATCTGCTCGGCGATTTTTTCAGCGGATAACGGCAAGATATTCAGCCAGTTGGCAACCATTTTGGCTTCCTTTCGCGAATATTTTAGTTTTAGCCCTTCTTTGGTCAGAATTTTGGCAAAAACGCTCATATCCCAAAGTTTAGCAATGTGTTGATGATTTTTGCCCTCTCGCTTTATAATCGTCTTAGGTTCAATGATTTGCAAAAATCCTGTTTTTTTGTACCACAAATACCGCAAAATGTCGGTGGCACTGCGGAAAAACTGCCCTGCTTGGCGTTCTTTTCCCAGCGAAATCAGCTCATCTACCACGAGCATCAGCGTTTCTTTCATCGGAATTTGGGGCAACTCTTCACTCAATATATATTCCTCTAAATCAATATTTTGCAGAAGAATTTTCAGCGAATCGGATTGTGTAGCATCGAGCGGCAATTTGGATAAAAGCAAACTTTTGGTGTATTCGGCGAGGTCTTTTTCCGTCCAAAGGCTGAGCATTCGCTTTTTACTTCCTTGATTTTCAAGCGATAACTCGCCAAAAACGAAAGGCGTTCCGCAAAACGGACAACCATTGTAGCGGTGCAAAGGGAAAGTTCCCTCGGGAATAAAATGTCCGCACGGAAGTTCTGTACCAAGCTCTAAATCAAAGTCATAGACCTTATCATAATAATAATTCCACGCTTCTTGGCTGGTAGGAAATGAAATTTCGCCGTTGAACCAAGCCGTAATTTCGTGGTCAAAACGCGATTCGCCTGTGGGAATTTCCCAATTTTTCACCAGCGGCGTCCAGTTCAGCTTTGTACCGAGAATTTTAGCGATGTAGTTTTCTATTTGCTTTTTATCCTCGTTAGTAGTCTGATTTAGAGCGTGTAAAAGCGTTTCGCTTACCGCAAATCCGTGTTTTTCCAAAAGGCGTACAAAGTGTAGCGTTTGGGGTTTTATTTTCGTGCTTTCGCCCAGATTTTTCGGAATGAAAATCGCATTTTGGCGAAGGGCTATCTTTTGTAAATCACTAATATTCTGCATAGTTTTTTATTTTTAATCCTCCCCCAGCCCCTCCGAAGGAGGGGAGTTTTTAAGGAGTTTTATTATACAAATTTAAAAAAAATCTCTGGTGATGGCACATCTGAAAAACTTAACA
>JAUNHN010000124.1 GCA_030523915.1 Capnocytophaga sp.
CATAGAAAAAAAATTTTATTAGAAATAAAATACTATATTTGTAGTTTAGTAATAAATATCATAATAGTAATGACCAAAAAAGCAACAATAATCTACACCAAAACCGATGAAGCTCCGCTATTGGCTACACATTCTTTATTGCCTATCATTAAGCGGTTTACGGCTTCGTCAAATATTGATTTTCAATTGAAAGACATCTCTTTGGCAGGACGTATTTTGGCAAATTTCCCTGATTTCTTGACCAAAGAAC
This sequence comes from Capnocytophaga sp., assembly GCA_030523915.1. Classification (GTDB taxonomy): domain Bacteria; phylum Bacteroidota; class Bacteroidia; order Flavobacteriales; family Flavobacteriaceae; genus Capnocytophaga. Next base: position 251 of record JAUNHN010000124.1, read on the forward strand.
AACAAGTGGAAGATGCACTAAAAATCTTAGGCGAATTGGCTACACAACCCGAAGCCAATATCATCAAATTACCTAACATTAGTGCTTCCGTACCGCAGTTGATTGAAGCTATAAAAGAATTACAATCAAAGGGTTACGACTTGCCTGACTACCCAGAAAATCCAACTACCGAGGGCGAAAAACAAATCAAATCTCGTTACGATAAAATCAAAGGAAGTGCCGTAAATCCTGTGCTTCGCGAAGGAAACTCTGACCGAAGAGCCCCAAAAGCTGTAAAAAACTACGCTAAAAAGCATCCGCATTCAATGGGAGCGTGGCGTAAAGATTCGCATACCGAAGTCGCAACTATGGCAACGGGCGATTTTTACCACAGCGAAAAGTCGGTAACTACTCAAAAAGCAGATACAATACGCATCGAACTTACTACTACCGATGGCGAAAAAATCATTCTGAAAGAGAAAATAGCCCTACAAAACGGCGAAATCATCGATGCGGCGGTAATGAACAAAAAAGCCTTACTCGCATTCTTAAAAGAGCAAGTGCAGGTAGCAAAAAACAAAGGGCTGTTGTTTTCATTGCATCTGAAAGCTACGATGATGAAAGTTTCCGACCCCATTATTTTCGGACACGCCGTGCGTACGTTCTTCGCTGATGTGTTTGAAAAACACACCGAAGTTCTCAAAAAAATCGGAGCAGATGCTAACAACGGTTGGGGAGATATTATTACCAAGCTAAACAATTTAGAACCTGCTGAAAAAGAGGCTGTTGAAAAAGATATTGAAACTGCCATCGCCAACGCTCCTGCCTTAGCAATGGTAAATTCAGAGAAAGGAATCACGAACTTACACGTGCCGAGCGATGTTATTATCGATGCTTCAATGCCTGCGATGATTCGCAATTCGGGCAAAATGTGGAATGCCCAAGGCGAGGTACAGGATACCTTAGCGGTAATCCCAGATAGCTCGTATGCAGGTATTTACAAAGAAGTGATTGCTTTCTGTAAAGAACACGGAGCATTTGACCCAACCACAATGGGAACTGTTCCTAATGTAGGGTTGATGGCTCAAAAAGCAGAAGAATACGGCTCACACGACAAAACTTTTGAAATCCCAACTGCGGGTGTGGTAAATGTTATCGGCGAGGACGGAACGTTGTACTTATCTCACAATGTGGAAGTTGGCGACATTTGGCGTATGTGCCAAGTGAAAGACGCTCCGATTCAGGATTGGGTAAAATTAGCCGTTTCACGTGCGAAAGCCACACAAACACCTGCCATTTTTTGGTTAGACAAAAACAGAGCTCACGACAACGAACTTATCAAAAAGGTAGAAAAATACCTCAAAAATTACGACCTCAACGGATTAAACATTCAAATAATGTCGCCTGAAGAAGCTACCGTATATACATTAAATCGGTTGAAAAAAGGAGAAGACACCATTTCTGTAACAGGGAACGTACTTCGTGATTATCTAACGGATTTATTTCCTATTTTGGAATTAGGAACAAGTGCCAAAATGCTTTCTATCGTTCCGCTGATGAATGGTGGCGGATTGTTTGAAACGGGAGCTGGTGGTTCTGCACCGAAGCACGTAGAGCAGTTTTTGGAAGAAAATTACTTGCGTTGGGATTCGTTGGGTGAATTTTTAGCCTTGGAAGTGTCGTTAGAGCATCTTGCCGAAACTTTTGACAACCCCAATGCGTTGATTTTAGCCAATACACTGGGCGAAGCTACCGAAAAAGTATTGGAAAATGACAAATCGCCACAGCGGAAATTAGGGCAGTTGGACAATCGCGGAAGTCATTTCTATTTGGCTTTATATTGGGCAGAGGCTTTGGCAAATCAAAACAAAAACAGCAAGTTAGCAAACGAATTTAAAGCCATTGCACAAGCATTAAAAGACAACGAATCGAAAATCGTAGCGGAATTGACCAGCGTACAAGGAAGTCCTATAAGCATAGACGGCTATTACGCCCCAGACGAAAATCGAACGTACAAAGCAATGCAACCAAGCAAAACATTTAACCGTATTTTAGGTTTTTAATAATACCAAAAAAAGAGGCTATCCGTTTTGTTAGATAGTCTCTTTGTTTTTTTACAAAGCTAATTCGGATTTCTCTGAATAGCTTCCCCTACCTCTTTATCTCGTGTTTATAGACTACTTCGCCTGTGGTGTCGGTGGCTTTTACTACTTGTACCAGCATTTTGTCTTTGAGGATAGAAACCGATAAAAATCCTGCCGCATCGGTGTGATATACCGTGCCTTCTCTCGCTCCTGATTTGCGGGTTTCGCTCGCCGCCCCCGAAAGCAGTTGCGTAGTGTATCGCCCTTTGGGTCTTATGATTTGCATATCGTGTTCGTGTCCGCAGATGTAGGCATTTACCTTGTATTTGTCAAACATATCGGCAAAAAGCTGTGCAAACTCCGCTGTGTCCTTGCTGTCTTTACGCATTCCGCCGCTGTACAACGGGTGATGCCCCACCACGATTTTCCACTTGATAGACGCATCTTTGGTTGCCAAAGTCTCTTCCAGCCATTGCGTCTGTTTTTGGGTGTCTTGCTCGTTTATGCCAAGGTATTTTTCAGGTTTTTTGTGGTAACTTCTGATGTACGGATTGGTGTCCATAACCACCATAAGCACCTTATCGCCGTTGTCCAAAGTAAAGGTTTTGCTGTAATATCGCTCGGGCAAATTCCACCTGCGGCTCACCTGCGAATAGTCAATCTGAGCCTGAACAATGCCCCTATAATCGTGGTTTCCCAACGCCACATACCACGGACGGTACAGAGACGAATCCGAGTAAATAGCCTCAAAAGACGAAATCCAATGGTAATCCTGCGTACTTTGCACCCCATCTGGGTAGAAATTATCGCCCACAGAAAGGATAAAATCGGCATCTAAAACTATGGCGGCGTGTCCCAACTCTCGGGCTACATCTTTCTGATAATAATTGCCCACTCTACCGAAATCGCCCAAAACCAAGAAGTTAAAGCTATCTTCCCAATAAGTCATCGTGGGAATATCCTTGCCCTTATAACCCGTACTTTTTTCGTACTGAAAAGGTGTCATTCCTGCCCCTTCTTCCTGTGCCGAAAGAAACGAGCCAAATAATAAAGCTGTTGTATAAATTAATTTTTTCATATTTTTTCCTCCCCAACCCCTCCGAAGGAGGGGCTTTTAAACGCATAAGGGTTTTTAATTATTTTTAAACTTTTTTTATAAATTTGTGTAAATTTGTGTGTATCTGTGGTTTAATTTTAACCACGAATGACACAAATGTTTTTTCCTCTTATCAAATTTTCTGGCTGTCATTCTGAGCGTAACGAAGTGGAGCGAAGAATCTAATCTTTATTTTTTTATCCTAAGAGATTCCTCCCGTTGGTCGGACACGAGAGCTTTGCTCGAACTGGCGAAGCAATGACAGTGCCTAAAAGTTTCCTCCCCCCACCCCCCTCCGAAAGAGGGGGCTTTTTAAAGAAGGAAGTTTTGTTATTAAAAAAGGCAATGCCTTCTTTAAAAATCTAATTTTACGCCTAAGTTAAATTTCGGGCGGTAGTACTCCACTTGGTAGGTGCGAGAGCTAACGCCTTGATAGTAACGCAATGGCTGATTCGTTAGGTTATTGGCTTCGGCAAAAATACGGAAATTATCGGTGATTTTGTACGAAGCATTGGCATCTACGAAAAGCTGTTTGTCGTAATACACATCGTCAAAACTGCTTGAACCCAAATTGTCCAAATAATCGGAAGTATAGTTGAGCGACACACGAGCCGAAAACTTCTTGTTCTCCCACGAAAGCGATGAATTAAACATATGCGGAGCCGTTCCTGGTAAGCCCAAACCTGTACGCTCCTGCCCTTGGCTGTTGGTGATTCCGTTGGCTTTTGACTTGCTGTAAGTATAATTCACATACACGCCAAAACCTTGCAGAAATTTCCCTGGAAGAAAATCCAATTTTCGCTGTAAAGCCACCTCAAAACCATATACATCTACGCTTTTTCCGTTTTTCGGTTGAAGGAAACTCCAATCGGTGCTTCCCACAGGAATTGGGTTGGTAAGCGTAGGAAAATCGTTGGCGAAATCCGCGTAAGAATAATTGTTATTCACGATATAAGTATAGATAAAATTGTTCAATCGCTTGTAAAAAGCTCCCGCCGAGATGATTCCCACCGACTTGAAATACTGCTCCGCCATCAAATCAAAATTATGAGCAAAAGTAGCTTTTAGCTTTGAGTTTCCTGCCTCTATCGAATTATCGCTGGTGTAGATATTTACCGAAGGAGCAAGTGAATAATAATCAGGACGAGCCAACGCCGTGCTGTACGCCAAACGAAGTATCAAATCATCGGTGGCATCGTACTTAAACGCCAAACTCGGCAAGAAATTCGTATAGCTGTTTTTGCTGCTCACCAAATTGGCAGAAGTATCGCCATCTACATAATAATTTCCTGTGTAGTCGGTGTCGGTGATTTCCAAACGCACCCCAGCAATCATAGAAAGTCGCGAAGTGAAATCTTGGTCCCAACGGATATAGTTGGCATACACGCGTTCTTTTGCCTTGTAATTCAGCGGAAGATAATCGGCTGGTGAAAGATTTTGCTCAAACAGAGTAGCATTGGCAAGGTCTAAACCACCTAAGTATGAACGCGTTGGGAAAATCCCTGGAGTGTATTGCTCCCCAACTTGCCAATTGGTATTTCCGATGAAAAGTGTAGGAATGCTCGTCATAGTGATAGCTCCTGACAAATCTTTGTAAGTATAGAAAATATTTTCACGCATTTTTGACTTCATTCTCAGTCTAAGCCCTGCTCTGATGCGTCCTTTCTGCTCACTAACTACCGAAAAAGGCACACGAACATTCAGCTTAAAGCCTACCTCATCTTCTTCCGTATAATTGTGATTTTGAGTGATGTTTCTCAGGGAATAATCCGCGGCGTTGTCGGTGGTTCCTGTAAGTGAATACAAAGGCGTTTCGGGATTATTGTTGAACGAAAAATCCAAAGCTCTGTTCTGAAACTCTATATATCGCTCAGACGGGCGGTCTTCACTGGCTTTGGTGTAGTTTAAAGCCCAATCCAAATCCACCGAACTGCTGATAAGATGCTCACCTACAAGGGAATAGTTCTGCATTCTTTGGTCTTCCAGACGCGTGTTTTGGTTTCGGTTATCGTCTATACCGCCTTTTAGCTGACGGCGTATATCTCCCTCAAAACCAGTTAATTCCGTACCGTTAAAAATAGGTTTTATACCTCTGTATCTGGCTCTGTAACGGTTTTCTCTATCGTCTCTCCAATTGTATAAACTCTTGAAAAACAAATGGTTATTTTCGTTAATTTCATAATCCATTGCCAAAGAAATACTACGGCGAATGCGTTGTATATCGTACTTTCTGATGTCCAACTGACTGATATATTCCAACTGATTTCCGTTTCTGTCCCACTTTGACCAAATGGCTTCCACATTGTCCGAACCGAAAAGATTGTTGTTGTACGAAGCACTCAAAACCGCACCTAACTTACTGTCAAAGAAGCGATTACCATACACAAAACCTGCGGTATAGTTCCCTTTGTCGCGAATTGGCGAATAGCCCCCAGCCACCGTAGCCGAAATTCGTTCTCTGTTGGGAGCGGCACGAGTGATGAGATTTACCGAACCACCGATGGCATCGGCATCCATATCGGAAGTAAGGGTTTTATTGACTTCTATGGACGAAATCATATCGGACGGAATCAAGTCCATTTGCACATTTCGGTTGTCGCCCTCCGCCGAAGGAATGCGGTCGCCGTCCAGCGTTACCGAGTTGAGGTTTGGGGCAAGACCTCTGACGATGATATTACGAGCCTCGCCTTGGTCGTTTTGCATCGTAACGCCTGGCACTCGTTTGAGGGCATCACCGATATTGGCATCGGGAAAACGCCCCACTTGGTCGGACGAAATGACATTGGAAATATTTTGTCTATTTTTTTGTTGGTTCAACGCTCGTGCCTGACCTCTAAGACTTTCGCCCGTGATAACCACTTGCTCCAACTGATTTACTTCTTCGGAAAGTGTAAAATTTATAACTACATTTTTCCCACTCTGTACGGTTACTTCTTTTTCCTCGGTTTTAAAGCCCAAATACACCGCAGAAATTTTATAAGTTCCTTCAGGAACATTCAAAAACTCAAAACTTCCGACATTATCGGAGATGGTGTATCGGTTTCCTTTGTCCAAGACGATACTTGCCCCAGGGAGCGAGACATTGGTCATATCGGTAACTTTCCCCGATATAACGCCGCCCTTCTGAGCCGAAAGCATCATCGTAAAAAATAAAAATACATACGCTAATAGTTGCCTTTTCATATAAAATGTTTTAAAATTTTTCAGGGGCAAAACTACACTGGGTATGTTTTTCTATTGTAAAACTAATATTATGAATTTGTGAAATGTGAG
>JAUNHN010000125.1 GCA_030523915.1 Capnocytophaga sp.
GCGAAGTCGAAGCCCTGTAATGATAAGGCTTCGACTTCGCTCAGCCTGACAATCGAAACTATCATCATACTTTTTATAACACGTCCTATTTTTTAACCACAGATTTGCACGAATTCACACGAATATCTTTATTTCCCCCTTTTCCCTAAAAGCACAAAGTTCAGAGTTTCTTTATCGTAAGGGTCTTTATATTCATTTATAGCATTGATAATCAAAGATTTATTATCTTCGGTGAGTTGGTTTTTGATGCTTTTCATCGGTTTGTGGAACTGCCCAGAGAACGCCCCTTTGATGATAATGGGCAAGGATTTTTCACTAATGCCCCATTTTTCGGCAAAAGCCTCCAAAAATTCAAAATGCACCGACTGATGCTCGTCATCTACCGTTTCAAGGTATTTTTCCACCAAAGGGAAATATTTTTCAGCGGTTAGACCCAAACCAAATACCGCGTAACTACTTGGCATACAGCTTTTTTCGCTCTCTACATCGCCGTACCATTCAAATTCTGCCATTGCCGTTTGGGCATATTCTTGCAGTTTATCATAAAGCTCTGGAAATGAGAGCGTTTGAGCGAAAAATCGGTGTGTTGGTGATTTTGCCAAACCTTTTATCGGTAGGAAAATCTTTTTACCTTTGGACGAAAATTCTATACTATAACTCTTTGGAAATCCGCCTTTTAGCAAATTAATCACAAAATCCAATGCCTTACGATAGCTTTCAGCGTTTTCTGTTTTTAGCGAAAGGGAAATCGTGGCAAAAACATCGTTGGCTTTGGCTTCTAAATCCTTGTCTTTTAGATAGATAAGCGATTTATCCAATACGCCAGAACCTTCTTCTAAATACATTTTCGCCTCTGCCGAACCAAATTCCGAAGCGGCAAGTTCCAAATCATTTTTGCCTTTATTATACGGCTCACGCATTTTGATATTCCAAACTGCCTGACGCACAAAGAGTTCCACTTTTGGCAAATCTTCCGTGCGGATTTTTTCAGGGTCAAGTTTTGGAGCAGACTTCGGCGAGTGAAGAGCAAATTCAGGCTTTGGCGTCATCTCAAAACGCATAAATTCCTGCTCTATATCGTAATAAATTGGGAAGAAAACCTGCTCTCTCCATTTATGTAAATTGAAAAGAATAGACCTAAATTCTGGCTTAAATTTTCTATTTTCAGGTTTTTCAAAATAGTTAAATAGTTTTTCTACAAGGCTAATAAACTCTTTTTCAGTGTATTGCATCAAAGAAAAATTCACAAGTCTTTTACACAGAATAGAAATTTCCCTATTGCTTTCTATCTTTCGTTTTTGGTCAAAAAATACCTCTTGAATGTAGCTGTCCATTGCCGTTTTTAGGGCTTGTTTCTTCGTCTCATTTTCAAACACAAAGGTTTTTTTGTAGGTGCGAAACGAAAATTGTACCTTAAATTGATAGGCAAAAAGCATCGTTTCCGCCTTGTCGTGGAAATAGGCTTCCAAATTCTGGGCGACTTCCTCGGCGATGGGAGTAAATGCTTCTGCCGAAATTTTTTCCAATTCAGGCAAAGAAAATTGATGGTCAAACGAACCCCAATCAAAATCATTCAAGGCATAGCCCACATTTGTGTCTGAAATTTTGATTTGCAGAATGTCGTGATAACCTTCTTGAATAGATAAATCCGCAAAAGGCTTGTCGTCTTTTACGCGTTCTAACTCCTTGTCTAACAACAATTTAGCATTGTCTGTAAGCTGGGTGATGATGTACTTGGTTATTTCCATATTTTTTACGCGTTATTAAAATGCAAAGTTAAAGATAAAATTTTGATTTGTGTGAATTTGTGTCATTTGTGGTTTTAACTGCCTGTCATTCTGAGCAAAGCTCGTACTGCGAGGTATGTGGGGAGTGGAGCGAAGACACGAGCGAAGCGAACTGGTGAAACAATCTTTAAGTTGCTGATTTTCAGAGATTCCTCCCTGCGGTCGGAATGACAAGCCGAAAAAGTCAAGATTACTTCAATAACAGATTCGGCTTTTCAGCCTTGTGTGTGGTTAAAAGCTAAAAATCCTCCAAACTCCAAGCGTGAAAATGGGGCTTATACTCGGTTAAATGTGGGTGTAAGCGTTGTAATTGATAGACTTTTTGTTTGAGAATTTCTATATTGATATTGTCTTTTTTGCGTTTTATTTCTGCAAAATCAATCGTTTTTTCAAGGTCGTTGAGGGCTATGAAATCAATTTCGGTTTCGCCTTTTCTATCCCAAAAACTGCCAATTTGCGTGTATTGCCCCAATTCTATGGCACGAGCTTTGAAAAACTTTTCGAGCATTTGTCCGCTAAAAGTGGCGTAATCGCGTTCGATGATTTTGATAAGTTGCCCATACGCACCAATTTCAATAATATGGCTAAATTTATAAATAAAACGAAACCAAAATGTTAAAAAATTATCTTCCAACGAATATTTTACATTTTTTGTTTCACTTTTGACAAACATCGGTGCATTTTTTCGTATCAAATTAAAATCGCGTTCCATTTTGGTCAGATAGCCCCCAATTTCTTTTTTGAGCAGATTTTCAATTTCACTTCGCGAGGTTTTCCCTTCGGAAATGGCAGTCAAAATACTGAAATAAATGCTGTATTCTTTGCCAAATTCTTCGATGAGCAGATTTTTTCCTTCCGAAATAAAAATAGAATTTTCATCTATCATTCCTGCAATCATTTTGCGTTGGGTTGTCCAGCCGTTATCCATAAAAAGCTGTACATATTTGGCAACACCCCCCGTAAAACTGTAAAGTGCCAAGAGGTCATCAGCCTGATAATTGGGGTTGAAATCCGACAAAATTTCTTTCAAAACTTGCGTTTCAAAGGCTTTGAGTTTGATAAAATGACTGGCTCTACCGAACAGAGGTTCTTTGTTGTTTTCAAAGATTTTGTACATCAGCGAAACCACTGAGCCTGAGACGATTAAATTGAGTTGCGACTTGTCTTTGTTCAAATCCCAAATGCGTTGTAAATCGCTGTAAATAGACGGATTTATGGCTAAAAATTCCTGAAATTCATCGATAATTAAAGTGATATTTTGCCGATGCGAAAGCTGCATAATATACTCAAAAAGCACCGAAAATGAGGTAACTTCGCCCAAAATTGGAACGCCTAATTTCTGATTTAATTCCTGCTGAAAGTCTTTGCACAAAAGCATTTCCGACTTTTTAGCTACAAAGAAATACAGAAAATTGGTGTTTTTGTAGGCTTGTAGTAAAAGTTGGGTTTTGCCGATTCTTCTTCTGCCCGTAACTACCGTAAGCTGAGCGTTTTGCTGAGATTTTTCGGCAATGGAAAGCAGTTTTGCGATTTCTTTTTCTCTATTGTAAAATTTCATAATCTTATTTTTCCGAAACAAACATTTCCGAAACAGTCATTTCGGAAATGCAAAGATATAATTTTTTTATTTGAAAATTAAGTATTTACAAAATAATTTTTACTTTATACAGATTCGGCTTTGAACTTTGTATGTAAAAATTCGTGTAAATTCGTGTCATTTGTGGTTAAAAAGTTCAATTTTTTTCTTTGTTCTTTTGTCTTGAAACATAGTCTGCGAAAACTTGGAGCAGAGTATGTCATAACAAAAATTCAAGGCTGGAAACTTTGGCTAAAAATTTCTCATTTTTCTAAAAGCCTTAAAACTTGCTTCGCCTATCGGCTTCGCTTCAAACAGTAAGGCTTTCTTAACGAAAAATTTCAAAATTTTCTTAACGCCGCCGTTTCCTATGCCATTTTCCTAAGCGTTCAAATATTCGTGTAAATTCGTGCCATTTGTGGTTAAAATCCACACGAATATTTTTGTTATTTTTTCTTTTTACCAAGTCCTGCGATTTTCTCGGCGATGTCAGCGGAAATAGGCTGGGTTTGTGCCGAAATTTCGTTTAGGTAGGTGATGAGTTTTTTGGTGTTAGTAGGCTGATTATCAGGGTCAAGGTGGCGGAAAAACTGCTCCAATGCCTCTCGCTGAAACGCCTTTACGCCCCCATACGGAAGCACCCTGTCCAGATACTCCACAAACCGATTCACAGGGGCGTATTCCCCTGCCAAAAGCCTGCCCACCAGCTCGGCAAGATAGCCCAAATCATCGCCTCTGCCCAAGGCTTGAAGCACAAACTCACTCGCCAAATCCCGTTGCGGTTTCTTCTCAAACAGCAGACCCGCAGCCACATACACCCAGCCCGAATGATACACTTTTAGCCCATTTTCCACCAAAAACTGCATCGGATAAAGCATTCTTTCCTGCTCTGGAACTTCGGTAAGAATAAATGAATCAGGAACATACGCACACAACATTCCGTCTAAATAATGCGGATTACAGCTGAGCATATAGGCAATATCCGAGCGAGTTACTCTTTTGTAATTACCTGAATTATAATACAATTGGCTATATTTTAACTTTTTAATTGGTTTGTATCTATGATTTATATCATCTATATTCAAGCTAATCCAATCTTGGTCTTCTTCTATTTTCACATCAAAATACAAAGGTTCGCCCACGGCAGGAATTTGGGCAATTTCCTCTGGAAAATCCTTGCTGAAATCGCCGTTGGGGTGTTTTATACGGGTAATTTGCGTCCAAAGGGGCATCAAATCGGCACTCGGCTCTACCTTGTCGCTATTGCCCAAATAGTAATTTATCGCCTTGGCATAGTCGCCTTTTAGGGTTTTGGCAAGGGCTTTATCTTCCTCGCTGATTACGGGCAGCATTCGGTTACAAGCCAAAATCAAATCTTCCGTATTGGGCTGTTTTTCAGTGTGTTCGTACGCCAAAAGTCGCTCTACCAAAGCCTTTGCCGACACATAAAACGGCTGGTGCGTAGGGGTACTTACAAACGGCAAATCATCACCCGAAATTACTTTTTCAACAACTAGTTGTGCCTTGTGGAAAAGTGGCGAAAGGTTTTCCCGAGCATAGGATAACCTTTTCCGCATTAATAAATCGGTTCGGAAGGCTTCATATTCCTTTCCATAAGGCATTTTATTGAGTTTTGTCCATTCTTTTTCGCTGTATTGAACGGATATGTTTTTCTTCTCTACCAATCCTTGCAAAGTTGCTTTTAAAATCGGCATTGAATAAATATCGCCCCAATCCTTGAAAAGTTGCTTTTGGTAGGGTTTGAGTTGCGTAGCCAAATCGGTGGGAAACGCCTTTTGCAGGTGGATAAAAGAATGCAAAAGCACATCAATATCGGCAGGTTTTTTGTCGCGAATGCAGTCGCCAATGCGGAAAAGTAGCTCGTCCCAATTTTGCGGATAGGCGATTTCTGGATAATTTTCTATGCTAACAGCTTGATTTTCAACAGAAATTTCAGCCGAAAGCACCTGAGAAGGTTCAGCACCTAAAATATTGTTTTGAGTGAAAATGTCTTTGGATTTTTCCTTTAAATAGACTTCAAACTGCGGAATAATTGCCTGTAAATCATCGCGTTGGAAGAATTTCACCAAAATTTCGGCGGTGGCGTTTTGCAGTTTGGCATCGGGGTTCATCAGCAGTACGGCAAACGGCTCGGCAAGGGCGTTTTCAGGCGGATTTTTGGCAAAAATTTGCTCCACAATGCCCAGCCCCACAAGTAGGGATTTGGTCGCCTTTTCGGTAGTGAAAGCAAGGGTGAAATTATCCAAAAACGACTGATAATCAAAGGTTTGGTCTTGGTAAATGCCTTTAATTTTTTCAATGGCAAAATTGATAAGACTCACATTGCCCAAAGAAAGCACGGCAAAGAGATTTTGCTGATTTTCAAGGACTTCCGCTTTGGTCGGCTGAAAGAAATCTATCAAACGGCAATGCCAATCCAAATGCGGTTTTTTCCACGGATTGAGCAGAGACTCAAAGAGTTGCGAGATGAAACTTCGCGGAATTTGGTAGCCTTTTTCCTGCAAAAGGGCAAAAACTTCGTCCCAATAGGTGGTAACTTTGGCAGCACCCAAGTCGTTGGTTTTTCGGTTGGGGTCGCCTTCCCATTTGGAAAGGTCAAGTACCTTAGTTTCAATACGATAGAGCTGTAAAAGGACTTTTTCTATCGCCTCTGGATTTTGGAAGAGAAAATCGGCATCGGCTTTGGTAGAACGCATATACATCGGAATTTCAAGGAGTTTCCTAACGAAAATCGCTTCGTCAAACTTCAGCCAACCTTTTTGGTAAAAATACCACATCATAGGAAAACCAAGGAGATAATCGCCATCTTGTTTTACATCTTTAAGCAGTGTTTTGATGTATTTTTCGGGTGAAAATTGCTCAAAATAATTGATAAAATACTGAAAATGAGTATTATTCAACGCCTCAAAATAAGGGTTTTTCTCATCTGTATAATCGTTATATTTGCGTAAAATTTGGGCTTGTTCGTAGTCTTTTTCATTACGCACAAGGCTGATGAGTGCCAAATGATAGGCATCATTTACCCTCTTTTTGTAACCCCAATATTCCTTTTGTGGGACTTCCAAAAGCGGTAAATCCTCGTCTTTATAAGGGTCTATGGGCTTTAACAATTCAATAGCCTGAGAACGCTGGGTATCGGAAAGAGCCGCGTTGTGCTGTAAAATCGCTTCAAAATCGCACTCGGCGATAAGGGTAAGTAATGTTTGCATAGTATGAAATTTTCGGCAAATTAATACTTTTTTTGGAAACGAAAAATAAAG
>JAUNHN010000126.1 GCA_030523915.1 Capnocytophaga sp.
GATTTGATGCAAAAACATTAACCGAAGAGGTGTATAATAATTCGTTTTTAACATCGTATGAGGAAATTGCAAAAGTATTGGCATTGGAGCCAGAGGAATTTGTTCAACGGCTCAGAGATGATAAAGGAATGCAATTTGTAACGCTTATGACTGAAAATTACTTGGAGAAAGTGTTGCCTACTTATGAAAAGCTAAATTCAGACATTCAGGAGCTACAACGTACTTATATGAAGGCTATTTTAGAATTTTCGAAGCCAGAGGATAGAATTTTCCCTGATGCTAATAGTACGTTACGCGTTACATATGGCAAAGTTGCTGGTTACGCTCCGTCTGATGCAGTTTATTACAGTCCAGTAACCTATTTAGAGGGTGTGATGGAAAAATATGTTCCTAATGACTATGAATTTGATGTTCCACAGAAATTACGTGAGTTATACAATCGGAAAGACTATGGGGACTACGCCGATAACGGAAAAATGCCTGTTTGCTTCATAGCGACCAATCATACAACAGGCGGAAACTCGGGAAGCCCTGCGGTTGATGCTTACGGAAATCTTATCGGGCTGAATTTCGATAGGGTATGGGAAGGAACAATGAGTGACATTCACTATGACCCTAAGATATGCAGAAACATTATGGTAGACATTCGTTACGTATTATTCATCATAGATAAATATGCCGATGCTAAACATTTGATTGATGAGATGAAAATCATACATTCAACGAAAAAAACTAAAAAATTCAAGCGAAAATAAATTGTAAGGGCAAATTATATTTGTTTTTCATCTGTTTTTGTAAAATAAAATGGGTTACTATGAGTTAAAAACTTCGTTGTAAATATATAAAGGTGTAAAATATCATTTTTATACGTATGAAGATACAAAAAATGATTTCTTTTTGATGAAAAATATAAAATAAAAAAAATAATACTATGAAAATAAATAAATTTATCGACCATACATTGTTAAAGGCTACGGCTACAATTTCTGAAATAGAAAATCTTTGTAAAGAGGCTGTTACGTATGATTTTTTCTCTGTTTGTGTAAATAGCGCTTTTGTTCCGTATGCGAAAGAGTTTTTGCAAGGTACAAACGTTAAAATATGCAGTGTTGTAGGATTTCCGTTGGGTGCAATGAGTTCCGAAGCAAAAGTCTTCGAGACGCAACAAGCCATCACCAGCGGAGCCGATGAGATAGATATGGTGCTGAATGTAGGGCTTCTAAAATCGGGAGCGAAGGAAAAAGTACGTGAAGAAATTGCTTTTATCAAAAAAGTTTGTGGCGAAAAAGTGTTGAAGGTCATCTTGGAAACGTGTTACTTAACAGATGCTGAAAAACTCTTAGCTTGTCAGCTTTCGGTAGAAGCGGGAGCCGATTTTGTGAAAACTTCTACGGGGTTTGGCTCGGGCGGAGCTACACTTGCTGACGTAGCATTAATGAAAGAAGCAGTAAACGGAAAAGCCAAGATTAAGGCTTCGGGAGGCGTTCGTGATTATCAAACAGCGATGGATTACATTAATGCAGGCGTGCAACGTATCGGAACTTCCAACGGAATCGCTATCGTAACAGGAAGCAAAGGCGAAGGCTATTAATATGAATACGGTAGATATTATTTTACTCATTTTTCTGGGCTTTGGACTGATTCGAGGGATATGGCGAGGTTTGATTATTGAATTAGCGTCATTACTTGCGATAATATTAGGAATTTATGGAGCGATTCATTTTTCGTTCTACCTCGCCGATATTTTGAGTCAATACGTTTCATTAGAGAAACCAACAGTAGAAGCTGTGTCGTTTGCTTTGACATTGATTCTAATAATGTTGGGCGTGATGCTTTTAGCCAAATTGCTCACAAAAGTAGTGCATTCGGCATCGTTAGGACTATTAAACCGATTGGGAGGAGGAATTTTTGGGTTGCTGAAAGTTGCTATCATCGTGGGGTCGTTGTTTTTTGTTTTGGAAAAGACGTGGCAGACGGATAAATGGCTTCCGCGTGAAACTTTGGGAAAATCAATGCTTTATGAGCCTGTAAAAGCCCTCGGCGGATTGGTTTATGGCAATGTATTTTTTAAGTAAGTAGCCTTTTGCCGAAGTTATACATTTTACCGAAGTTAGAAACGAAACTTAAAATTTTACGAATGTATTAAAAAACAAATTCAGCTAAGAGTTAAAAAAAGAGGATTTATTCTTAATAATCAGGAGTTTGTTTTTTTATTTGGTAGGAAAATAATATTTTTGCACCGTTTTTTAATCCACAATAAAAAATATAATGAAAGAAACCGATATAATCATCATAGGAGCGGGTCCTACGGGGCTATTTGCTGTTTTTGAAGCAGGATTGCTAAAAATGAAATGCCATTTGATTGACACTTTGCCACAACCAGGGGGGCAGTTGGCAGAACTATATCCTAAAAAACCGATTTTCGATATTCCAGGCTACCCAAGTGTGGGAGCGGGTGAGTTGGTAGATAATTTGATGGAACAAATTAAGCAATTTCAGCCTGAATTTACATTGTCAGAAACGGCAGAAACGATTGATAAAAACGAAGATGGAACGTTTGTAGTTACCACCAATAAAGGCACAAAAATCAAAGGAAAAGCCGTAGCCATTGCAGGTGGTTTAGGAACATTTGAGCCACGTAAGCCAGAACTTGCCAACCTTGTTGATTATGAGGAAAAAGGCGTGGAATATTTTGTAAAAAATCCTGAAAGTTTTGCAGGAAAGCGTGTGGTAATAGCAGGAGGGGGCGACTCGGCATTGGATTGGAGTATTTATTTGGCAAATGTCGCAAAATCAGTAACTTTGGTGCATCGGCGTAATGAATTTCGAGGTGCGTTGGATTCGGTAGAGAAAGTAAAAGCCCTCAAAGACGCGGGGAAAATCAATCTGATAACACCTTGCGAAGTGGTGGAAATCAAAGGAAATGGTAAGGTAGAATCGTTGGTATTGGACATTGAAGGTACTCGCCAAGAAATTGAAACTGATTATTTCATTCCGCTTTTTGGACTGACACCGAAGTTGGGACCCATTGCCAATTGGGGATTGGAAATTGAGAAAAATGCGATAAAAGTGAACAATGCGTTGGATTACCAAACGAATGTAGACGGTATCTATGCCATAGGCGATATTAATACCTACCCAGGTAAGTTAAAATTGATTCTCTGTGGGTTTCACGAAGCGACTTTGATGTGCCAAAGTGTGTATAACCGACTGAACCCAGGTAAAAAATACGTACTGAAATACACCACCGTAGCAGGTGTAGACGGCTTTGACGGAAGCCGAAAAGAAGCCGAAAAGGCAGTAGTAAAATCAATAGAATAATCATTATAAAAATAAAAAAACAATAAAAACAAGCGTATAAAATGAAAAGAATAAATAAATTCTGCTTATTTGTTGTGTTATTCGCAATAAGTGCTACACTACAAGCTCAAATTGATACTATTAGTTCCAAAAGTTTACTACTCAAAGGAAAAATCAAAAAAATAGAAGATTATTCATATTTTTTAGAACCAAATTTAGTAGGGAAAACAAAAGTGGATAATAAAAAATTTGAAATATTTCCTCTTTCAGAAGATTGGAATATCGAAAGAGATAAAACGAAATATTCTAAGACAAATATATCCTATGCTTTTGACAAAGCAGGGAAAAATATGGATGTAACTACTTATATTTCAGAGAAAAAACCTTTTGGAGGAATGAAATTTAAGTACGATGTTCAAGGTAAAATAATAGAAAGCCAAACTGTTTTTACGGCTTCTGACGGAGATTTTGTAGTAGATAAAAAATATTTTTATAATGAGAAAAATCAATTAGTCAAAATAGATGAACATGAGGCAAGTGAATGGCTTTTAACGATGACCTTTAAATACGATGATTTGGGGAATTGTATCGAAAAAAATAAAGTAGCAAGCCTCTCTGTTTTGGAGAAAGATATTCAAAAGTATGAAGAAAAAAACTTGATTTTGGAAAAGAAAATACGTTCTGATTACACTCGGGAAAAACATTATAAATACAATAATTTTGATAAAGTTACTCATACAGAAGAACTTTTTCCAGACCTTGGGATATTTTTAAAGGTTGAAAATGAGTATGATAAAGAAAATAATTTGATAAAATCTAAATACTTAAACGAAGATAATCAAGAAACGATTTGTGTACATAAATATTATAAAGGTAAATTAGTACAAACTATATGCACAGCCAACGATGACCCTACCTTTTATTTGGAAACTAATTTCTCGTATGGGGCTTCAGGGGAAACAGAAACTATAAAAACGAAAACAGAGGTAATCTCTAAAAAGGTGTATAATAAGAATGGTTTGTTAGTGCTTCATAAAACGGCTGAATTTGACCATCGCTATAAATATTCATTTGACAAAAAAGGAAATTGGAGAGAGGTTATTCTTTATGAAAATAATACTCCAACTAAAATTAGATTCCGTAAGATAGAATATTATTAAAATGGGTGACATTACTTTAAAAATAACTGATAGAGAAGGCGTTTTGTTTGAATTGCAAGCTCCTACGGATATGAATATGAACTTAATGGAGGTAATGCGGGCTTACGAAATAGCACAAGACGGCGAAATAGGTGTTTGTGGTGGTATGGCGATGTGTGCTTCGTGTCAGTGTTATGTACAGAATGATGTAGAACTTCCCGAGATGTCAGCAGATGAAGAAGCAATGCTCTTTGAAGCCTATCATGTGCAGAAAAACAGCCGATTGGGTTGCCAAATCCCAATAACAGAACAACTTGACGGATTGGAAGTTATTTTAGCTCCCTATCCATAAAAAATATTGAAAATGAGTGATATAGCATTGGTTATGTATCTTTGATTTTGCTCAGTTTCATAAAAAATGCAGTTAAATTTTTTTGTTTTAAAACGAAAGATATTTAAAATGTTTGATATTCTTATCATCGGAGGAGGGGCGGCAGGTTTTTTTACGGCTATCAATTGTGCTGAACGAAATCCAAACTTGAAAATTGCCATTTTAGAAAAGGGAAAAGAAGTGCTTTCAAAAGTGCGAATTTCGGGCGGAGGTCGTTGTAATGTAACTCACGCCGAGTTTTTGCCTAAAAATCTGGTGAAAAACTACCCACGTGGCGAAAAAGAATTGCTCAGTCCGTTTCATAAATTTATGTGTGGCGATGTGATGGAATGGTTCGAGGGTAGGGGAGTTCCGCTCAAAACCGAAGACGATGGACGTGTTTTTCCGCAGTCAAATAGTTCACAATCCATTATCGATTGTTTTCTTCGAGAAATGAAACGATTTGACATTCAGTTGTTTACTGCTCAAAATGTATCCGATTTTTACAAAGTAGAGAATTACTGGGAAGTAAAAACGGAAGACAAACGCTATCAGACCAAAAATTTAGTCCTCACCACAGGGAGCAATCCCAAAATATGGAATTTATTGAGCAAATTAGGGCATACCATCGTAAAGCCTGTGCCTTCGTTGTTTACGTTTAATACTTCGGATAAATTCATAAAAGACTTGGCAGGAATAGCCACAACGGCAGAAGTTTCGTTATTCGATTTGAAAGATAAACCTTTAAAAATCAAAAATATAGCTCCGATTCTCATTACACATTGGGGATTCAGTGGACCTGCCATTTTGAAATTATCGGCTTGGGGAGCGAGGATTTTAGCAGAACAAAATTACCAATGTATACTGAAAGTCAATTGGTTAGCAACTACTTTGGAAGTGCCTAATCAGGAGGAAGTTGTACATTATTTACAAGATGTTAAGCAAAATCAATCGAAAAAAATGACCCAAAACACACCGCTTTTTGAGTTGCCTAAACGCTTATGGCTTAGATTGTTAGATAAGGCAGGTGTACCTCATACACTCTTATGGGCTGAGTTAAACAAAGGGGCATTACGTGCGTTGGCAGAAGTTCTGACGCGTTCAGAATTTGTGATTAACGGCAAATCGGTTTTTAAAGAAGAATTTGTAACAGCAGGAGGTGTGGCTTTGTCCGAGATAGATTTTAAAACCTTTGAAAGTAAGTTACTTCCGAATTTGTATTTGGCAGGCGAAATCATTGACGTAGACGCTATTACTGGCGGATTTAACTTTCAAAATGCGTGGACAGGAGGGTATTTGATAGCGGAAGCATTAGCAAAAAATGTTACGGTAAGGAGAAATGATGGGAATTAAGCCTTAAAAAACAAACAGCATTCACTAACTTACGTTAGCGAATACTGCTTCATTCTTTTAATAAACTTTTTCTTATTAGGTTAAATCAACCTTGTTTTTGATTAAGAATATTTATTTACTTTTCCTTGTGCTTTAATAAGTTTAAGGTTTAAGTTATTGATTTCTTGTTCCTTTTTAAGGATTTTTCCTTTAAGTTTAGCTTCATCATTAGGCGAAAGATTACCTTTGGATTTTTTTATGTTATACTTATTTTGCTCTTGAAGCATTTCATTTTCTTTCTTTTTGATTTGAGTTTCTATTTTTAGAACCTCTTGGTTAGCCTTTGCTAAGTTTTGTTTGTTTTTTTGAGCTTGTTTTTGGGCTTTTTCTTCTGCCTTTTGAGCTTTTTCTTTAGCTTTTAGAGTTTTCTCTTC
>JAUNHN010000127.1 GCA_030523915.1 Capnocytophaga sp.
GATATTTATGAATATAATGCTGAAACAGGGCAAACTGTAAATATCACCGAAGGAATGATGGGATATGATAAATCTCCTTCGTTTAATAAAGAAGGTGTTTTGGCTTGGCTTAGTATGAAAACCGATGGAAATGAAGCTGATAAAAATGATTTAATTATTTTGCAAAATGGCAAAAAAAGAAACATAACAGAGCATTGGGACAATACTATATTTAGTTATCAATGGAGTAATGACGGAAAAAAAATATATTTTTTAGCAGCTACAAGCGGAACCGAACAACTTTTTGAAATCAATCCGTTTGAAGCGACTCCTACACCTAAACAGCTTACCAAAGGAGTTTTTGATATAACAGGAATTGTAGGTCAATCAGGTGATTTATTGGTAGTTACACGTGCTGATATGAATCGTGCTCCAGAAATTTATACGATAAATATTGCTAAAAAAAATAAGAAAAATCCATTTTTTGACGTAGTTCAGCTTTCACATATTAATGACCAATTATATAAAAATATTGCAAAATGCGATGTTAAAGAACGAACTATTAAAACAACCGATGGTAAAGATATGTTTGCTTGGGTTATTTATCCTCCTGATTTTGACCCGAATAAAAAATATCCTACTTTATTATATTGTCAAGGAGGTCCACAATCGGCTTTGACACAGTTTTATAGTTTCCGTTGGAATTTTCAGTTAATGGCATCGCAAGGATACATTGTTGTAGCTCCGAGCCGTCGTGGAATGCCAGGGTTTGGAACTCAATGGAATGCTCAAATCAGTAAAGATTGGGGAGGGCAAGTAATGGCGGATTACCTTGCAGCTATTGATGATGTAGCAAAAGAACCGTATGTAGATACAAATCGTTTAGGAGCAATCGGAGCGAGTTATGGAGGATATTCCGTATTTTATTTGGCTGGAATTCATAATAAAAGGTTCAAATCATTCATAGCTCACTGTGGAGTTTTTAATTTGCAAAGTATGTACGGAACTACCGAAGAGCTTTTCTTTGCTAATAACGAAATGGGTGGAGCTTATTGGGAAAAAGACAATACCGCAGCTCAAAAAACATACAATGATTTCAATCCGATTGAGAAAGTAGCTAATTGGGATACACCCATACTAATTATCCACGGAGGAAAAGATTATCGAGTACCTGAAGAACAAGGTTTTCAAGCATTTACAGCAGCTCAAGTTTTAGGAATTAAAAGTGAATTGCTTTATTTTCCTGACGAAAATCATTGGGTGCTAAAACCTCAAAATGGTTTGTTTTGGCAACGAAATTTTTTCAGATGGCTGAAAGAAACACTTCGGTAGTAACTCCTTTAAGCACCGTAATTTACGGAAATAGCACAAGCATAGAGGACGCTAAACGATTAAAATTGAAAATTAATTATTCAAAATTGAGATAATCAATCATAGTCAGAATATTAAAAAATTAGAAGTTGATGCAAAAAATATTATAAGGATATTATTGTCAGGCTGAGCGAAGTCGAAGCCCTACAATTTTTAGAGCTTCGACTTCGCTCAGCCTGACAATCCAAACTATCATCATACTTTTTATAACACAACCAAAAATTAAGAGGCTGCCCTTTTTGGGCAGCCTCTTTAAATATCATTTAAAAACTTTTTAAAATCTTATCTTGAATAGTTTGGAGCTTCTTTGGTGATGGTAATATTATGCGGATGGCTTTCCGTGATACCACTTGCAGTAATTCGTACAAAACGAGCCGTTTCTTTCAGCGTTTCGATGTCTTTTGCACCGCAATAGCCCATACCAGCACGTAATCCCCCGATGAATTGGTGCATACTTTCTTGAAGTTCTCCTTTGTAAGCAACACGCCCTACGATGCCTTCGGGAACTAACTTCTTAATATCGTCTTCTACATCTTGGAAATAGCGGTCTTTACTGCCTTGTTTCATCGCCTCGACAGACCCCATTCCTCGATAGGATTTGTATTTTCTTCCTTCAAAAATAATGGTTTCCCCTGGTGATTCTTTTGTTCCTGCAAGTAGCGACCCTAACATTACGCAGTCAGCACCTGCGGCGATAGCCTTCACGATGTCCCCTGTATAGCGTATTCCGCCATCGGCAATTACAGGTACGCCTGTGCCTTTGAGTGCGTTAGCAACGTTCATAACCGCCGATAACTGCGGATAGCCCACTCCTGCCACTACGCGAGTGGTACAAATAGACCCAGGACCAATACCTACTTTTACAGCATCAGCTCCGTTTTGAGCCAAATAAACAGCAGCTTCAGCAGTAGCGATATTCCCTACAACTACTTCTAAATCAGGGAATTTGGCTTTTACAGCTTTCAATACAGAAACTACGCCTTTCGTATGTCCGTGAGCAGTATCAATGATAACCGCATCTACTCCTGCATTTACAAGGGCTTCTGCACGTTCTACCGCATCGGCAGTAACTCCCAATGCAGCTGCTACGCGTAATCTGCCAAAAGCATCTTTGTTTGATATGGATTTTTCTTGTAGATTGGCAATATCTCGGAAGGTAATTAGCCCTACAAGTTTGTTGTTTTTATCAACAACAGGAAGTTTTTCGATTTTGTTTTTTTGCAATATTTTTTCAGCTTCTTTCATCGAAGTACCTTCTGCCGCTGTGATTAAATTCTCAGAAGTCATTACCTCGCTGATAGGTCGATTTCCGTTTTGTTCAAAGCGTAAATCACGGTTAGTTACAATCCCTTTCAGCGTACCTTCTGTATCAACAATCGGAATACCTCCGATACTATTTTCTTTCATACTCTTCTGAGCATCAATTACTTTTGCGTCTAAATGAAGTGTAACAGGGTCGATAATCATTCCGCTTTCGGCTCTTTTCACTTTACGGATTTGCTTCGCTTGTTCTTCGATGGTCATATTTTTATGAAGAACCCCAATGCCTCCTTCACGAGCCATAGCGATAGCCATTGCAGCCTCTGTAACGGTGTCCATCGCAGCCGAAATGATAGGTACGTTTAATGAAATATTTTTCGTGAATTTTGTAATAATTGATACATCACGTGGAAGCACTTCTGAGTAGTTAGGAATTAGAAGTACATCATCATAGGTCAATCCTTCACCTATTATTTTATTTTCTTGAAGATTCATAAAGCAACTTGAAATTTAGTTGCGTGCAAATGTAAGTATTTTTTTTGATAGAAAAAAACTCCACTAATAAAGTTGTAGAAATTATTTTTAATAGCGTTGATTTATAAGGTTGATAGTGTTTAGTTATTGATTTTTTAGTATATACGACCTAAATAAATCGTTAATCTTAATCTGATAGGGCAAGGATATGCCATAAAGCAAATATTTTTTATTGCTAAACAATTGTTTATTAGGCATATAGAAATAAAAAATTTCGTTTGAATAAATAAAAAGATAAAAAAGTATTTTATTTAAGAAAAAAATAATATATTTGCAACAGAAAAACACTATTAAATTTATTTAAAATGAAAAGAACAATCTTAACAATTGCAATGATTTCTTTTATTTTCGCAAGTTGTGGAGATAATAGCAAGAAAAAACAAGCTGATACTCCAGTATCACAAACATCTCAGCCAGTGGCAGAACAGCCTACTAACAAACCCATAAACACTGCGAATCCAGAGAATTTTATGGATAATAAAGGGATTGGACCCGTAAAGAGCGTTACACTTGCTGAAAAAATCGATGAGGCGATGGCAAAAAAAGGCGAAGAGCATTTTAAATCGCTTTGTGTGGCTTGTCATAGACCCGACAAAAAATTCATAGGACCAGCTCCAAAGGGAATTTTAGAAAGACGTTCGCCTGAATGGGTAATGAATATGATTATGAATCCAGAGGAAATGATTCAGAAAGACCCTATTGCGATGCAATTACTTAAAGAAGCTAACGGAGCTCCGATGGCTAATCAAAACGTTTCGGAACAACACGCTCGCGAAATATTAGAGTATTTCCGAACTATTAAGTAATTTTTTCGCTCAAAAAGTCAAATTATTTAAAATTTTTCGTACCTTTACATAAAATTTGAAAATCATTTGACTTTTTTATTTAAGAAATTATTCAAAAATAGTTTATATATGAAAAATGTGTTTAAATTTTTGGGATTAGGAATCGCTTCAACGATGATGATAGCGTGTAATTCCAATGGAAGTCAAAGTGGAGGAGCATTAGGAAATGATGCTGCCTCAAAAGCGTATGTTAAGCCAGGCGAAATGGACGAGTTTTATGCCTTCTTATCGGGAGGTTTTAGCGGTCAGATAGCGGCTTACGGTTTGCCTTCAGGGCGTTTGTTGAAAGTCATTCCTGTATTTTCACAAGACCCTGAAAAAGGATATGGTTACAACGAAGAAACCAAACCTATGTTGCAAACTTCACACGGATTTGTTCCGTGGGATGATTCACACCACCCTGAGCTTTCTCAAACAAACGGAGAAACTGACGGGCGTTGGTTATTTATTAACGGAAACAATACGCCACGTATTGCCCGTATTAATTTAGCTACTTTTGAAACAGAAGAAATTATTGAAATCCCGAATAGTGCTGGTAATCACTCTTCTCCGTTCACTACGGAAAATACCGAGTACATCATTGCGGGAACACGTTTTGGGGTGCCTTTCCCTCAGAAAGATATGCCTATTAACGAATATAAAGGAAACTTCAAGGGGGTGATTTCTTTCATCAAAGTAAATCCTGAAACAGGGCGTATGAATATTGAATTTCAAATCATTATGCCAGGATTTAACTATGACTTGGCTCACGCAGGAAAAGGAGCTTCGCACGGTTGGATGTTTGTAACTACGTATAACACCGAAGAAGCTAATTCATTGCTTGAAGTGGAGGCTTCACAAAACGATAAAGACTTTGTGGCAGCTATCAACTGGAAAAAAGCTGAGGAATACATCAAGCAAGGAAAATACAAAGAAGTAGACGCTAAATATGCTCACAACGTGTACGATGAGCATACGCATATGGCTACTTCAACAATGCAGAATAAAGTAAAAGTGCTTTATCCAGAAGAATGCCCTGAATTAGTGTATTTATTGCCAACACCTAAATCACCTCACGGTGTAGACGTAGACCCAACAGGGGAATATATCGTAGGAAATGGTAAATTATCGGCAGACCTTACTGTTCACTCTTTCTCAAAAATGAAAAAAGCGATTGAAAACAAAAGTTTTGAAGGAGATGCTTACGGAATGCCTATCTTAAAAATGGACGAAGTGGTAGGTGGTATCGTTAAAGAACCAGGACTTGGACCTCTTCACACCGAGTTTGATGACAAAGGAAATGCGTATACTACATTCTTCATTTCATCAGAAGTGGTTAAATGGAAAGTAGGAACTTGGGAAATTTTGGACAGAGCTCCTGCATATTATTCACCAGGACACTTGATGATTCCAGGTGGTGATTCTAAAAAACCAGACGGAAAATATCTTCTTGTGATGAATAAAATTACCAAAGATAGATATTTACCAACAGGACCTGAATTGGCTCAATCTGCTCAATTATTTGACATTTCGGGAGATAAAATGGAAATGATATTAGATTTCCCTACCGTAGGTGAACCTCACTATGCACAAGGTATTCACGCAAGTAAAATCAAAGACAAATCCGTACGTTTCTTCCCATTGAAAGAAAACAAACACCCTTATGCTACCAAATCACCTGCTGAAACAAAGGTAGTGCGTGAAGGAAACATCGTTCACGTTTATATGACTTGTATCCGTAGTAATTTCTCTCCTGATAATATCGAAGGGATTAAAGTAGGAGACAAAGTATATTTCCACGTTACAAACTTAGAGCAAGATTGGGATATTCCTCACGGATTCTCGGTATTAGGTGCTGAAAATGCAGAGCTACTTATTATGCCTGGACAAACGGAAACGCTTTACTGGGAGCCAAAAACAGAAGGCGTTATTCCTTTCTATTGTACAGATTTCTGTTCTGCTTTGCACCAAGAGATGCAAGGATATATCCGAGTTTCTGCTCGAAACTCAAACGTAGAGCTTAAATGGAGCTTAGGTGAATAGTAAATAATTAAAAACTTAGATAAGTTATACCATTTTATTGGAATATTAGCCTTCGACTTCGCTCAGGCTGACAAAACATTTGTCAAGTTGAATATAGTCGCTATGACGATGAGCATAGTCCGCGAAAGTGAAGTAGTGAAGTATGCGAATGAAGCATTAGTCCCGCTGAGCATAGTTCACGAAAGTGAAGTATGTCTATCGAAGCGTTAATATCTTTTACTGAGTTAAAAATCACGATGTTATGAAAAATATAACTCGATTTATAATGCTAATTGCTGCATTGTTGTTATTATTGCTTTTTATGTTCCCGATATGGAGTATTGAGTTGGAAGCTCCTCAATATCCCGAAGGACTTAAATTATATATTTGGATAAACCAAATCACAGGCGATACCGAATTTACGCTGAATAACATCAATATGCTCAACCATTATATTGGAATGAAAGCAATTACGCCTGAAGATATTCCTGAACTGACGTATTTTCCGTATATCATCGGAACAATGTGTGCCTTAGGAGTGGTTTTTGCCTTAATCGGAAAGCGTATATTGTACTTGGTTTGGG
>JAUNHN010000128.1 GCA_030523915.1 Capnocytophaga sp.
ATATAAAAATAAAAAAACATTTACTCAATATGAATAAATGTTTTATCAAAATAGATAAAAATAGCCTACTAATATATGTATTTTTACTTTTACTATTTTTCTTTTATATCAAGTTTATTTTTATCATAAGTAAACTTATATTCATACATAATTACTTTTTTATTTTCAATAAATTGAAAACATTTTATAGAAGAATAAACCTTTTTAGTTTCAAAAGCAAATATATCCATAAAAATATGTTTTTGCAACACTTCCTTTTTGTCAAAATCTTCATATTGATATTCAATACATTCAACAGGAAGTTCTTTTTCATTCTGAACTTTCAATACCTCAAACAAAAGCAAATCACCTTCATTGTCATATAAGTATCGGAATATTTTATCTGTGTTTTTTAAGTCTTTACGAATGATTTTTCCTTTCTGATATTCTGAACTTTCAGACTGAAGTAGTTTACTTTTCTGCTCCGATTCATTCCATTTAAAACTATCATACGAAATGGTCAAACCCTCATCATTAAAAACTTCTTTTGCAATGTAATCCAATGTTAATTTCTGAATTGAATCATTCCAATGCAATAGACTGTTTTATGTAGCAAAAACAGTTTGAATAATATTAAATTTATTTCTCTTTACTTATTTTATCGGCACTATCCGATATGAATACTGATAAGGTTTGTGCAAATATAGCAGGTATTGCTCCATCGGTAGGTTGCCCCAGCTGTTGTCGCCTCCTACGCCTAATTGCTGATAATCAACATCCAAATGAATGTATTGGTCTTTTTCCAGTTCTGCGGAATGGGTTTGTTGTTTGCTTTCGCCTGGGTAAAGTGCCACAGGGCTATAAGGCAAAGCATTAACATTCAGCAATTTGTCTTCACTTTGAATAAGAATTCCACTTCCGTCTGTACGGAGTAATTTCGCATACCGCACTTGGGTTTTGTTCCCTGACTCTTGCGGTCGCACATACGGGTGATATTGCTCATCAATACTTCCTTTATAAAGTCCCACCAATGCCGATGTTTGGCGGTCTTCATAACTTTCCCAAGGACCTCGCCCATACCATTCTATATTTGTAAAATCTTTGGAAAATGTAGCGTGATTCCCAATTTTGAAGGTCAATCGGTCGCTTTCTTTTAACGGAACTAACGAATTTTCAACCAAAATACTTCCTTTTCCGTCAAAAGTTAGACTTTGCATAAACTGAATACTGTTTTCCAGCAACATTTTATGAATTGTTACCTTTTTTTGTCCATTTTCAGCATCTGAAAGTACGATTTTTTCAATTTTTGCATCATTATCAGCATACCGAAGGTCTTTTAGTTTTTGTTGTAAACCTGCTCCAAAGTCGTTGTCAGTAGCTGGTCTCCAAAGATTTAGAAAAAGTCCATCACCCAAGATGTTTTCTTTTTTATCGGTTTGGTAGGAAATCAATCTGCCTTTTTCTTTGGAAATGGTCGCTGTAAAATTTTTGTTAGATAAAGTTATCACTTTATCCGTTTCTTCCGCTGCAATTATGTTGTTATCTATTTGATATAGAGGCTTTTTGTAGGTATTCAATGGGAATTCGGCAAATGCCAAAGGTGTGTTTGCTTTCAAAATTCCTTCATCAGATTTTAATTTGGCTTCTATCTGTAAATAATATTCATTTTCTGGGTCGTTTTTCACTATTTCAGATACAAACTGGCTAATTTCTTGTGTATTTTTTCCTTTTTTACTCGATTTTTCTTTAATTACCAAAGGAAAAACACTTTTTTGACGAGCCAAAACATTGATATTATCTAATTTTCCTTGTTTTACAACAACACCATTCTTTAAAAGCGTCCAAGTAAAGTCAAAATTAGATAAATCTCGGAAAAAATATTTATTTTGTACTGTTAATTCATCATTTTTAAAGGAAAATCCTATTTCTTGATACACTTTTCGCACTTCATAAGTATGCGGATGAAAGGTTCTATCGGAAGCAATAACGCCATTAATCAAGAAATTATTGTCGCTCGGTGTATTTTTATCGCCAAAATCGCCACCATACGCCACGATAGTTTTCCCAGAAGCATTTTTCTTGTAAATACCTTGGTCCATCCAATCCCAAATATAGCCACCTTGCAACCCAGAATAATTCTCAAAAACGTTCCAATATTCTTGAAAATTTCCTACGCTATTGCCCATTGCGTGAGCATATTCGCAAAGTAAAAACGGTTTTTTGGGGTGCGACAAACCGTAGTCAATCAAGAACGGAATACGGCGATACATTCGAGATTCGATGTCCGTATTCCAGTCATAATGAGCAAGTTCGTGGTGAATTGGTCGTTGCGAATCAAGCCCTTTGAGCATTTTGTAGGCTTGATAGAAATTCCAACCGTTACCAGCTTCGTTGCCCAAACTCCAAATAATAATACTTGGGTGGTTTTTATCACGTTCGTACATTCGTTTAACTCGCTGTGTATGAGCTTCTTCCCATGTAGGGTCAGTCGCAAGAGTTCGTTCAGGTTTGTAGCCCATTCCGTGGGTTTCTACATTGGCTTCATCCATCACATAAAGTCCGTACTTATCGCATAATTCATAAAAATAAGGGTCGTTAGGATAGTGTGAAGTTCGTACACTATTGATATTCAGCTGTTTCATCAACAAAACATCTTGCTCCATAGCTTCCCGAGAGATAACTTGCCCTGTTACTGGATCGGTGTCGTGGCGATTTACACCTTTTACAAATATACGCTTTCCATTAACGAGTAAATCACAGCCCTTGACTTCCACACTTCTGAACCCAATGTGCATACTCACGGCTTCGCTTACTTGCTTTTTGTCGTTTTCCAATAAGATTTCTAAGCGATATAAATTCGGAATTTCGGCACTCCATTGCTTTACTAATGGCAGATTTGCAGTAAAATAAAGTTCAGTTTTGCTGTTTTTCCGCTGAATTTGGGTGATATTTTTAGTTTCTTGCCATATTTTTTGGTTTTTATCATCAAAAATTGTAGCTTTCAACCGAAAATCAGGCTTACTTTCGTTAGTTTCATTCCAAACTTGCACTAACAAATCCAATATTCCGTCAGAATACCCATTGGAAAGCCCTGTTTTAGCATTAATATCATATAAATGCACTTTCGGACGAGTATAAACGTAACAATCACGAGTAATTCCTGAAAGTCGCCACATATCTTGGGCTTCCATAAAACTGCCGTCCGTCCATCGGCGAACTTCCATAGCGATTTGATTCTTACCTACTGAAACATAATCACTTATATCAAATTCTGATGCCAATTTGCTATCCTTCCCAATGCCTACAAATTGCCCATTGATATATAATTTAAAAGCTGATTTTACCGCTCCCAAGTGCAAATAAATTTTCTCATTTTTCCAGTCGGAAGGGATAGAAAATTCCTTGCGATACAACCCCGCAGGTTGATTAATATCATCAGGAATATCAGGTGGATTGGGGTTTTTCATCGCAAATTCATACGAAGCATTTACATAAATAGCCGTTCCGTAACCGTTTAATTCCCAAACCGCTGGCACTTCTATTTTGTCCCAAAAACTATCGTTATAATCGGTTTTGAAAAATTCGGTAGGCAATTGTTTATAATCTTCTTTCCAAAGGAAATTCCATTTTCCATTCAAATTGATGTATCGATTAGACGTTTTGTAATCCCTCTTTTGAGCCTGTTCTACCGATTCAAATGGGAGATAATGACTACGCATCGGCATACGATTCACTTCCTGAACGGCAGGATTTTCAAAAATAGCGTCTAAAAAAGGAGGTTGATTGGTTTGTGAATATATCTCATTACTCCAAACAAAAAGAATTAGAATGAGGAAAATTTTAATAGTTCTCATAAAAAGAAAAAATTTATTGTCAAAAATAACAATAAATTAATTTCTACCCAATTATTCTATTTATAAAGTTATAAATTTTAACATCATAGATTAAAAAAAGGTTTTCCTAATTAGGAAAACCTCTCTATAATATAACCACAAGATACTATTACTCTGCTGATTCTTCAGTTTTTGTAGTTTCTGGAGCTGATTCAGTAGCTTTTTTTCTACCACGACGAGTAGATTTTTTCTTAGTAGCAACGGCTTTTTCAGCATTATACGTTGTGTTATAATCTACAAACTCAATCAAAGCCATTTCAGCATTATCTCCTAAACGATTTCCTAATTTGATAATACGTGTATATCCTCCTGGTCTGTCGCCTACTTTTACTGAAACTTCTTTAAACAACTCAGTTACAGCATATTTATTTCTCAATCTACTAAAAGCAACACGACGATTGTGAGTTGTATCTTCTTTTGATTTCGTAACCAATGGCTCCACAAATAACTTCAAAGCCTTTGCTTTTGCCAAAGTGGTGTTTATTCTTTTGTGCTCAATCAATGAACAAGCCATATTAGCTAACATAGCCTTTCTGTGAGCTGTTTTTCTTCCTAAATGATTTATTTTATTTCCGTGTCTCATTTTTCCTTAATTAAATAACGCAAAAGCGGGTTAATCTTTATCTAATTTATACTTTGACAAGTCCATTCCAAAAGTCAAACCTTTGTTGGCTACTAATTCATCAAGTTCTGTAAGTGATTTTTTACCAAAATTTCTGAATTTCATCAAATCGGCTTTATTGAAAGAAACTAAATCGCCCAAAGTATCTACTTCGGCTGCTTTTAAGCAATTCAATGCACGAACTGATAAATCCATATCTACTAATTTGGTTTTCAATAACTGACGCATATGCAATGACTCCTCATCGTATGTATCTGTTTGTGAAATTTCATCAGACTCCAATGTAATTCTTTCATCAGAGAATAGCATAAAGTGATGAATCAAAGTTTTTGCAGCTTCTGTCAAGGCTTGTTTTGGGTGTATTGACCCATCTGTTTTGATTTCAAAAACTAATTTTTCATAGTCAGTTTTTTGCTCAACACGATAATTTTCAATAGAATACTTTACATTCTTGATAGGTGTAAAAATTGCATCTGTAGCGATTACTCCTACAGCTGCATTTGGATTTGCATTTTCTTCGGCAGAAACATAGCCTCGTCCTTTTTCAATGGTTATTTCCATATTGAAAGCCACTGACGACTCCATATTGCAAATCACCAAATCCGTATTCAAGATTTGAAATCCTGAAAGATACTTTTGAAAATCACCGGCAGTCAACTGTTTTTTTCCTGAAACAGAGATAGTAGCTGTCTCATTCTCCACATCTTCAATTTGTCTTTTAAAACGTACTTGTTTTAAATTTAAAATGATTTCTGTTACATCTTCCACTACACCTGAAATAGTAGAAAACTCGTGTCCTACTTTATCAAATTTCACAGAAGTAATTGCAAAACCTTCCAATGAAGAGAGCATAACTCTACGTAATGCGTTACCTATTGTTAAACCATATCCTGGCTCCAAAGGACGAAATTCAAATCGTCCTTCGAAATCAGATGATTCAATCATTATAACTTTATCGGGTTTTTGAAAGTTGAATAATGCCATAATTTGACTGCTGTCTTATTTATTATTTAGAGTATAACTCTACGATTAACTGTTCTTTAATATTTTCAGGAATCTGAATACGTTGAGGCACGGCTACAAATGTACCTTCTAATTTTTCAGTGTTCCAAGTAATCCACTCATAAACAGTGCTATTTGAAGCTAAAGAATTTTCAATAACATTTAATGATTTTGATTTCTCGCGAACACCTACCACATCACCTGGTTTTAAAGAATAAGACGGAATGTTTACGATGTTTCCGTTTACTGTGATATGACGATGCGAAACCAATTGACGTGCGGCACTACGTGTAGGAGCTATTCCCATACGATAAACCACGTTATCCAAACGTGACTCACATAATTGTAGTAACACCTCACCTGTAATGTGTTTACTTCTTTTTGCTTTCTCATACAAATTACGGAATTGTTTTTCTAATATCCCGTATGTGTATTTCGCTTTTTGTTTTTCTTGCAACTGAATAGCATACTCAGAGCGTTTTGCTCTACGACGGGCAATACCGTGTTGCCCTGGTGGATAATTTTTCTTCTCAAAAGATTTATCATCTCCAAAAATAGCTTCGCCAAATTTACGTGCTATTTTTGTTTTTGGTCCTGTATATCTTGCCATTTTTAAATTTTTAAATGAAAGGGATTATGAATTAAGGCATTCCTTCGATAATCAAAAACCTTTCGTTTGGTTATTAAATAATTATACTCTACGTCTTTTAGGAGGACGACAACCATTGTGAGGTAGTGGAGTAACATCAATGATTTCAGTTACTTCAATTCCTGCATTGTGGATTGTTCTAATAGCTGATTCTCTTCCGTTTCCAGGTCCTTTAACATACACTTTCACTTTTCTAAGACCTGCATCAAAAGCTATTTTTGAAGCATCTTCAGCTGCTACTTGTGCTGCGTAAGGTGTATTTTTCTTAGAACCTCTAAAATTCATTTTACCTGCTGATGACCAAGCAATTACATCTCCTTTTTTATTTGTAAGAGAAATGATAACGTTGTTAAAAGTAGCAGAAATATGAGCCTCTCCAACTGATTCTACAACTACTTTTCTCTTTTTAGA
>JAUNHN010000129.1 GCA_030523915.1 Capnocytophaga sp.
GATACAACTTATTTTTTAACTACCAAATTTTTTGTCAAAAAAATATTTATTTTTTT
Organism: Capnocytophaga sp.; assembly: GCA_030523915.1. Taxonomy (GTDB): domain Bacteria; phylum Bacteroidota; class Bacteroidia; order Flavobacteriales; family Flavobacteriaceae; genus Capnocytophaga. The sequence goes on from JAUNHN010000129.1 coordinate 57, forward strand.
TCACCCTCTCTTAGCATCAGCTCTATTGCCTAATGGCTACTGCCTATTGCCTTTCTGAAAGCGGGTGCAAAAGTACAACTTATTTCTTAACTGCCAAATTTTTCAGGAAGTTTTTTTCAAAAAAATTTATACATAATTGATAATGTATTGATAGACAACAAAGTGGAAATTATTTTTTTTTATAAAAATTGAAAATCATTTTATAATTTTTTGCAACACCTCAATTTTTCCATCAATCGTATTAGGATTTTTTACATTTAACAATTTGGTTATTAATGGATAAACATTTACATTTTCAAAGGTTGCTACTTTATATCCTTTTTTGATATTGGGTCCTATTGCATAAAAAATACCACCCATATCAGGAGTTTTGTAAGGGTCATAACCGTGAGTTCCCCATTTTCCGCTTTTTTTAGCAAGGGGATGTTCCTTGTTTGGAATCATATAATATGGTGCATCACATACTAAAACTATATCACCAATACGAGAATCTTTATTATAATGCCAATGCTTAGGCGTTTGATTGCGATAGTATAGAGACACACGAGGAGCTAATTTTTCCTGAATATATGTATAAATTTGATTTATTTCGGAAGGATTATTCACATAAATATGCCCGTGCATTCCGTTATTTACAAAGTGAGCCTTGTCTTTTAAATATGTTCCGATTTCTTCCATATCTACCAGCGTTTGGTCGGTTGATTCCATTTCAATCATTCCGTGGTCAGAAACTACAATTGTGTTTATGGGGAGAGGTAGTTCTTTTACTTTTTTCATTATCAATCCTAATAGACGATCTGCTTCTTGCGTGGCTTTTTTCATTCCGTCGGAATTAGGTCCTGAATTATGTCCTTCCGTGTCCACGAACGAAAAATAAAGTGTAATAAAGCGAGGTCGTTCATTTTGAGGCAATTGGAACCATTTAAAAACTTGTTCAATACGTTCTTCATTAGGGATATTGTCATCATACTTATAATAATATGTAGGAAATTGCCCTGCAATAGGTGTCTCTGAACCTACCCAAAAGTATGAAGCAGTCTTTATTCCGTGAGTTTGTAACCATTGCCAAAGAGGTATACCTTTGTAATAATATGGGTCTTCAACTTTACTTCTATCGGCAATAGCGTAAAAAGCATCACGCTCTTTCACATAGAACTTATTATCTACCAAACCGTGATTACCTGGATACATTCCCGTGATTATAGAATAATGATTGGGAAATGTCTTACTGGGGAAAGAAGAAAGCATCATCGTGGTTGAAGCCCCTTCGTTAGCCAACTTTTTGAAATTCTGCAAATTGTATTTTTCAGCATAATCATAACGAAAAGCATCAAAAGATACTAACAGCACATAATTTTCATCGGTCTTATTATCGCTCGCTGTAGTTTTTTTAGTGCCACAACCTACGATGACAAGCACCATAAACAAAAAAACTTTTCTGGCAAAATTTGTTATTCTTTTCATTTTGATATTTTGTATTTAGAGCAAAAAGCCACTCGTATAAGTGGCTTTTTATCTTATTATATTTGTAATTCATTTTAGAAATTATATCGTACACTAAAACTCCAAGTACGCCCTATTCCAAAATAAACACGATTAGAGGTGTCTACTCCTTTATAAAGATTATTAGTTTGATACGTATTGTATTGTTGCTGAGCTGTTTCTGTAGGAGTGTCTGTGAAATCTCCTAAAGTTTTTGCATGGACATTATCATAAGATTCGGCTATATAATAAGTATCCAATAAATTATCTACGTGAGCAGAGAATGTAAGCTTTTGTTTCTCTGTAATAGGGAGTGCGTATGATAAACTTAAATCAAATAAATTATAGCTTGGTAATTTTAATGCTCCTTTATCAGCATCTGCTTGAGTTGTAAAATTAGCTACATTTAAATTAGCATACAAATTATTTACATATCTCCAATCTACATCAAATTTTAATCCCTCTATAGGTATAATTGTTGCTCCTAATGAAGCTGTTTGTTGAGCAGAGTCACCTACCTTAACTTTATCCAAGAATAATGTAATAGAGCCTGCACTACTTGCAGGAACTACATTTCCATTTGTATCAATAGGTTCATTACTTTCATTAAACAAACCTCCTTGTGCATTTCCTTCATAGAACCAATTCCCTAAAGAAAGAGAGCCTTTAAAACGTAAATAATCCGTAACTTTTATATCTCCTTCAAATTCAACTCCTTGATGGATTTCTGTAATACCTAACACATTTGCATAAGCATTAATAGTTGTTCCTCCACTTGTTATATTATTAGTTTTTCTTAAAAAACGGTCTTTCCAAGAAGTTCTATATACATTAATATGCAAATTTCCTACACTTGATTTGAATCCATAACCAGCCTCTATACCAAAAATTTTCTCATTTGTTAAATTTGGATTTAAAAAATTTCGGTTATTAGGATATACTGCATTAAAGAAAGGTTGACGTGAATAGTACCCTACGTTAGCAAATATGTTATGTTGCTCATTAATATTGTAATTAAGACCTCCTTTGATATTATACCCCATTAGGTTTTTAAATCCTGTTTTTCTTTCCATTGCTGTATTTGAATTTCCATTCACAGCAAGTGTACCTGGTAGTAAAAATTCATCAATACGTTGGAATCCTTGAAGTGAAGATGACCCCTGAAGGAACGCAGAGAAAGCATCATCAGAATATTCAAGTTGTCCAAAAACTCCAAACCACTTTACTTCACCATCGTTACTATAGCCTATTTGCTCACTAATCGGAGCTGGTTTGACCCCAAATGGATTATAACTTGGTGTATCCTTTTTAACAGTAGAAACATAATTTGGAGCTGTCAGATTTTTATTATTTGTATCTCTATAAGCCGATGCTCCCAATAGATGAGTTACTACTTGATGATGATACCCATAATAATATCTTCCATCAAGCCCCATATTAAAAGTAAAATTTTTATCAATTTTATGGCTAAAATTAGTTAAGAAACCATACCAATCGTGTGAATTAACACTCCCTCTACGAATAAGGTGTCCGTTGTCAGGAGTAGACATTTGATTTTCAGACACAATATTATCAAAATTATATAATCCAGAAGTTGTATCTCTAAAGCCACTCAAACTTTTACCATTTACACGCCCTGCATCACCTGTACCAAAACCACGACCTAAAGAAGCATACACAACTGTACTAAGTGCTGAAGCATCGCTCAAATTCCAATCCCAATTAAGCATCATTACAGGTTTATGATACACGTTTCTTCGCATAGAAAAAGCCTCTCCTCCTAAGTATCCCCAATCTGAGTTATATCTTCTATTAGGTTTATCAGCAGAACCTCCATATTTTATGGCATCTGCTATAGAAACGCTTGTGCTACGTTGGTTATGCCATTGCGGAGCACCTGTTATCATAAATTGTAAACTATGCTTTTCAGAAGGAGCATACCCCAAAGCAAAATAAAAATTATATCCTTCAAATTCAGTGCCATCTGCATATTTAGCTCCCCAATTACGACTAAACAATACTGATGAAGACCAACCTTTTTCACTTTTTCCAGTATTATAAGCTACAAGAGCTTTATAATCACTGTTTCCCCCATTATGTCCGTAACTACCGTAAATTGTTCCACCTTCTTTCATATCCGAAGCTCGTGTAACAATATTAATAGTACCCCCTACCGAAGCAATAGCTAACTTAGAAGCTCCTAATCCACGTTGTACTTGCATTGCTGAAGTTACATCTGCAATACCCGCCCAATTACTCCAATATACCCTACCATTTTCCATATCATTCACAGGCATCCCGTTCACCATTACAGCAATATTTTCACTTGCAAAACCACGAATATTAATTCTGGAATCTCCATAACCACCTCCTGATTTAGTTGCATATACAGATGGAGTTCTGTTCAAAATTTCAGGAAATTCTTTATTTCCCAACTTCTCAACAATTTCTGCACCTCTTATAGTTGAAACTGCAACAGGTGTTTTCCTTTCTTTTGCAATATCAAGTAATGCACTCCCCGTTACTACAACTTCGTCTAATGCTTGAGCATCGGGCTGTAAAGTAATTTTTAGGTTTGCTTTCCCTGCAGAAAGTGCGTAATTTACTTTTTGAGTAACAAATCCCATATAGGAAATCTCTAAAATTCCTGAATTAGCATCCACTTGAATAGAAAACTTTCCATCCATATCCGTAGACGCTCCTTTAGTTGTGCCTTTTAACACTACACTCGCTCCTGGAAGTGGCGTGTTTAACTCCCCGTCATTAACAGTTCCCGTTACAATTCCTTGTGCGTAAGTCATTGTCGTTAACAAAATTACGGCTAAATTTAAAAACCAGTTTTTCATTGTTTGATTATTGTATATAAGTTAGTTTATCAGTGCACAAAATTGCAACTTTTTTAAGTGATAAAAGTTAAGAAATAGTTAATAATTTTATTGCCTAAAATAAAATTTAATTATTAAGAATATTATTTAAAAGTTTTTATAACTATCTATTAGAAAGATATATTATTCATAATTTTTTAACTAAAAAACAAACTGTTAAAATTTCTAAGTTTGTACAAATAGCATTTTTCAATCTTCAAAACTCTGTTTATCAAATACTTACAGAAGACAAAAACATTTTAATCCAAAAACAGAATACATACGGGCTTAGGAACGATAAGTTCATTCTTTAATTGCAACAACCCATCTTTCTGAATTTCAAACACTTGTACAGAATTTTCATCTCGTGATGCTACAAGCATATATTTTCCATCGGGAGAAACTGCAAAATTACGAGGGTGCTTCTTTGTATGCTGATAGCCTATTTTTCTCAGTTTTCCCGATTTTTGGATTGAAAAAATAGCAATTCCGTCATTTACCAACCGATTAGAAGCATATAAAAATTTTCCATCATTACTTATATGAATATCTGCTGCTCCTTTGCCTTCCTTAAACCTATCTGTTTCAATGGTTTGTAATCTTATAAATTGATTTTTAATATGTTTAAATACGATTATTTCACGCGACAATTCGCCTAAAACATACAAATACTTTCCGTTATTAGAAAACGCAAAATGACGAGGTCCAGTACCTTTTTCAAAAATTATATCTTCATTTTCAACCCGTTGTAATGAATTATTTACAATTCGAAAAGAATACAATCTGTCTGCACCTAAATCGGTTGCAAAAATACGTTTGCCTTTGGGAGAAGCCAAAACAGAATGCAAATGTGAATGTAACGAAAAACCTATATTTTGTGAAATTTCACCTAAAATGCCATTCTCTTTCACAGGAAAAACAGAAATATTTCCACCTACATAGTTAGCTGTCATAACATTTTTATTATCAGCATCATACAACACATAACAAGGAGCTCCTCCGTGGGTATTTTGCCGACTAATAAAAGTTATTTTTCCTGCTTTTTTATCCAAAGCGAAAGACAAAATTTCACTATCCTCCTGACCATTTTCACTTACTGCAAAAAAAGTTTTTTCATCAGGAGAAACTGCCAAATACGATGGATTTTTTACAAAAACAGAAGTTATTTTTTCAAATTTTATAAACTCAGCATCAGCTTCATAAAGATAAATTCCCTCACTATCTGAATCGGTATAAGTTCCCAACAAAAATGAAATTTTATCTTTATTCTGAGCAAATGGCATAAAACTCAATAAAAAAAATAGAACAAACTGTGATTTTTTCATAACTATATACAAATTAATACGAGAGGAGTTAAAATTCAATATTCAGAACTCTAACTCCTAACCATAAATTATTAATTATTAACTTGCTATCTATCGGCAACTTGCTTTTAAATACTCTCGATTCATACGAGCGATATTTTCTAAGGAAATTCCTTTCGGGCATTCCACCTCACAAGCTCCGGTGTTGGTACAGTTTCCGAAACCTTCCAAATCCATCTGATGAACCATATTCATCACACGGTCGGCAGCCTCTACGCGTCCCTGCGGAAGTAAGGCAAACTGCGATACTTTTGCCGAAACGAAAAGCATAGCCGACGAGTTTTTACAAGTCGCCACACAAGCCCCGCAACCAATGCACGAAGCCGCATCCATCGAAAGGTCGGCATCGCGTTTCGGAATTGGGATAGCGTTTGCATCTTGCGTATTTCCCGAAGTATTTACTGAAATATACCCTCCTGCTTGTTGAATACGCTCGAAAGCGGTTCTATCAACAATCAAATCTTTAATCACAGGGAATGCGGTCGCTCTCCACGGCTCGATAGTAATCGTGTCGCCGTCTTTGAACATACGCATATGCAGTTGGCAAGTAGTGATGCCTCGGTCGGGTCCGTGAGCTTCTCCGTTGATGAAAAGCGAACACATACCACAAATTCCCTCGCGGCAATCGTGGTCAAAAGCCACAGGTTCTTCGCCCTTGGCAACCAAATCTTCATTAAGTACATCCATCATTTCCAAAAACGACATATGCTCGGAAATGTTGGTTACTTTATATTCTACCATACGCCCTTTTTCTTTTGAGTTTTTTTGGCGCCATATTTTCAATGTTA
>JAUNHN010000130.1 GCA_030523915.1 Capnocytophaga sp.
ATAAAAAATTCTCGAAGTGAGAAAACGATTTTTAAAATAATATAAAAAATTCTCGGAATGAGAATTGTTTCTAAAAAATCAAAATAAAAAATCTCATTACGAGATAAAGTGTAATACAATTATAAAAACTTTTCTCTACCTAAGAATAGTTATTAAAAAATTGGGAAACTATTGCTCGGACTGAGAAATGTTCTTCAAAATGAGAAACACATTATAAAATAACAGCATAATTAATAAATCATTGTATTATGGGAAATCTCAAATTAACATCAATTCACCTGCCAAAATTACACAACGCTGAATTTGGGCAATTTATTACTCGCTTTTTGGAAGACTTTGAAAAAACAAATCTTTCATTAGACACAGATGCCGATTTCAAAGTATTATACAATAGTTTGAAAGAAAAACTTCCAGCATATCAAAAAGCATTGGAACAAATAAGAGCCAACGAAGAGTCTAAACACATCGCGGACTTAGACAAGGTACGCGACTACGACATGCAGGCACTTCGGGATAGTATCAAGCCGTACCGAAACGTAAAGACTGAAGAAAAGAAAAAAGCCTATCATACCCTGAAAATAGTCTTGGATTCTTATAAGAATTTACGCGATGAGGCATACGAGAAGGAAACAGCTCAGATTAATTCGCTGATAACCACACTTAAAACAGGTCATTATGCAGAAGCAGCAAGGACGCTGAACATTACAGAATTCATTCTCGAATTGGAAAAAACTAACAAGGAATTCAACGACGTTTTCGCTCATCGTTCTTATCAAGCCCTGAACAAGGAGACCTATAACGCCAAAGATGTACGCAAGGAAATCGTAGAAGTATACCGAAAAATGACGAATTACATCGTTACCCTTGCCGATGTGAAGCAAGATGAGTTCTATAAAAAGGTGCTGGAAGTTATAAACAACAGCAGAAAATATTATGCCGACGTTATCGCAAGGCGTAGCTCGAAAGTAAAAGATGAGGAAAAGACCTCTGAATAGAAAACACCTATTTTAGTATATTAATTTATGATTATCAAAACCTTAGTAGACCAAATACGCAAGAAAAAATCGCTTCTGTGTGTTGGTTTAGACACTGATTTGACAAAAATTCCGTCTTTCTTATTACAAGAAGAAGACCCTATTTTTGCATTTAACAAGGCTATTATTGACGCAACACATTCTTTTGCCGTAGCTTATAAGCCCAACACGGCGTTTTACGAAGCTCACGGAGTAAAAGGGTGGCAAGCCTTGGCAAAGACCTTAAAATACATTAACACAAACTATCCCGACATTTTCACCATAGCCGATGCCAAGCGAGGCGACATCGGCAATACCTCGGCGATGTATGCCAAAGCCTTTTTTGAGGATTTACAGTTCGATAGCGTAACGGTTGCACCCTATATGGGCAAGGACTCGGTGGAGCCTTTCCTAACTTTTGCTGATAAAGTTACTATCCTGTTGGCATTGACCTCAAACGAAGGTGCTTTTGACTTCCAGACAAAGCAGGTAGCCGATGAGGAGCTTTATAAAAAGGTACTCCGCACCTCACTTACGTGGAAAAACAGCGAGAACTTGATGTACGTAGTAGGGGCTACCAAAGCCGAATACTTAAAGGAAATCCGAGCTATTGTGCCGAATCATTTTCTATTAGTACCAGGGGTAGGAGCTCAGGGGGGAAGTTTGGAAGAAGTGTGCCGATATGGTCTTAATGCCGATAACGGAATTTTAATCAATTCCTCACGTGGAATTATTTATGCGTCCAACGACTTGGATTTTGCTGCCAAATCCGAAGAAGAAGCCGCCAAATTACAAAGCGAGATGGCGAAATGGATTCGGTAGTGAGTTCTAAAAAAATTGAAAAGAAGCCAACCCAAAGTTTTTATCTTAATTCTGAACTATAAAAATTTAGTATAATTATGCGGTAATATTACTATAAATTCAGAAAATAAAAACCTTTCAGTCAACTTCTTTTCGTGTATAAATATGAAATTCCTAAAATTTGGTTTCTAACTTAATATACTCTAAAAATTCTTTTCGCACTTCTGGGGCTTTGAATCTCCCCCCGAACTCGGCAGTTACGGTACTGCTTTCGATGTCCTTAATGCCACGCGAGTTCACGCACAAGTGTTTGGCGTCGATAACACAGGCTACATCGTCCGTCCCCAAGGCTTGTTGCAATTCTTGGACTATTTGGAGGGTAAGCCGTTCTTGCACTTGTGGTCTCTTTGCGTAATATTCTACAATGCGATTCATTTTAGAGAGTCCTATGACTTTTCCGTTAGAAATATATCCTACGTGAGCCCTTCCGATGATAGGCAGTAGGTGATGCTCACAGGTGGAGTACACCACAATATTTTTTTCGACCAACATTTCGCCGTACTGGTAACTATTCTCGAAAGTTGAAGCCGATGGTCTTCGGTCGGGGTGTAATCCGCCGAAAATTTCTTTTACGAACATTTTGGCAACACGTTTCGGAGTTCCTTTCAGGCTATCGTCTTGTAGGTCAAGCCCTAATGTGGACATAATTTCGCGTACGTGGTGTTCTATCTCTGTTATCTTCTGAGCATCGGATTTCTCAAAAGCATCGGCACGTAACGGCGTTTTAGCCGAAGTCCCTATGTGGTTATCTCCAAAAATATCTTCTTCTGATGTCATTTTCTAAAAGTGTTTATTCTTATAATAGTTCGATACAGTGTGCAAAGATAACTATTTAGTTTGAAAATAGCTTCATTTGTGGTGTTAGTTTTGTTTATTTCGGTATAATTTCTTTTTATTAGGGCAAATATATATTGTGAGGGCTGGTTTTTAATTGTTTTTTTAGTGCTGGTTTTCAGCGGATTTGCTAAATTTGTTTATAATGAGGGCTACCGCTCCGTCGCCCGTTACGTTACAAGCAGTTCCGAAGCTATCCATCGCTATGTAGAGAGCTATCATTAGAGCTTGTTGTTGAGCATCAAAGCCTAACATCGACTGCAAGATAGCCAACGCCGCCATAATGGCACCGCCTGGAACTCCTGGTGCGGCTACCATTATCACCCCGAGCATCATAATAAAACCAGCGAAAGTTTCAAAGTCCACAGGCAAGCCCTCCATTAACATCAATGCCATCGCACAAGCCGTGATTTTCATGGTACTACCCGAAAGGTGAATCGTGGCACACAGCGGCACGACAAAGCCAGCTATACGTTCAGAAACGCCCATCTTAATCACCTGCTTCAAAGTTACGGGAATTGTTGCCGCCGACGACTGTGTGCCTAAGGCAGTAGCGTAAGCAGGTAGCATCACCAGCAATGATTTCACAGGATTTCTGCCCGAGACAAGCCCCGCCACCGCAAATTGAACCAATAAAAGAACAATGTGCATCACAAAAATAACTCCGATAATCTTTACAAACAAACCAATCACCGAAGCCACTTTTCCAGCATAAGAAATCTCTGAGAAAATGGTCATAATATAAATCGGTAGTAGCGGAATTATTACTTTTTCAATTACCTGAGTAATGATTTGCCTAAAATCTTTTAGAACTTCGCCCAAAGTAGTATTGCTTTTGAGCGATAACCCAATGCCTACCATAAAAGCAAGTACCAAAGCACTCATCACATCAAGAATCGGGGGTATCCCAATGGTGAAGAAGGCTTTTAAAGAGCGTTCTGCCACTTCCCTATTCTCTAATAATTGATTTTCTAATAAAGACGGGAATATCGCCTTGCCAACAAAGTAGGTCGAAAAGCCAGAAAATAAGGTAAACGTATAAGCGATAACTACCGTAACAAATAACAGCCTACCCGCATTTTTGCCAAGCTCTGCAATAGCTGGCATCACAAGCCCCATAATAATAAGCGGAATAGAAAAACCTAAAAAACTGCTAAATAGCTTGTTAAACGTTACAAACAAACGGTTAAACCACTCGGGCGTATAAAGCCCGACCAAAATACCAATAACAATGGCAATAAACACCCTGAACAGTAGATTATTAAATAGTTTCATTGCTTTAAAATATTTTTGTTTTACAGTTGATTTAGGAATAAATTGCGTCTCACTATATTGCTGTACATCATTATCTGGTTAAATTCTTAAGAATCACCATCGGATAATGGCACTCGCCCAAGTAAATCCACTCCCGAACGCCGCCAAAACCACCAAATCACCTTCTTTTATCTTTCCTGCTTGGTAGGCTTCTGTTAAAGCAATCGGTATGGAGGCAGCCGTAGTATTGCCGTACTTTTCTATATTATTAAATACTTGCTCGTCGCTTAGCCCGAAACGTTGCTGAATGAATTGTGATATTCGTAAATTCGCTTGATGCGGAATCAGCATATTAATATTCTCTCTGGATAGGTTATTACATTTTAAACCTTCTTCTATAACTTCGGAAAACCTGACCACAGCATTTTTAAATACGTGTTGCCCATTCATATACGGGAAATAACTTACATCGTCAGGGTCGTTCTCTGCTACAATATCCGTTACCCAACGCTTTCCAATTCCTGGGGCAATGAGAGCCAACTCTTCGGCGTGAAGACCTTCGCTGTGCAGATGCGTAGATAAAATTCCTTTTTCAGGATTCGTTTCGCGGGATACAATCGCAGCTCCTGCCCCATCGCCAAATATTACCGACACGTTACGCCCTCGCGTGGTAAAATCTAACCCTGGTGAATGTGTTTCCGAACCTATGATAAGAATATTTTTATACATCCCTGTTTTGATGTATTGGTCGGCAATAGAAAGTGCATAGATAAACCCTGAACATTGATTACGAATATCCAAAGCTCCTATTGTTTTCAAACCTAACTCTTTCTGTACCAACACCCCCGAACCTGGGAAATAATAATCGGGACTTAATGTAGCAAAAATAATAAAATCAATATCATCTTTGTCAATTCCTGCATTGTCGATAGCTTTTAAACTTGCTTTCACTCCCATACTTGTAGTTGTATCTTCGCCTTTGATTACGTGGCGACGTTCTTTAATTCCTGTACGCTCCTGAATCCAAGCATCGCTGGTGTCCATTCGCTTGGACAAGTCATCATTAGTAACTACATTTTCAGGAACATAGAATCCCAATCCTTTAATTTTTGAACGATATGTCATAGTTGTCAGTTTTAATAAAAAAGAATATTGTCAAATGTATGATTTAATTTTAAATATACAAAAAATAAAGCTACTTTTCTTTCATAAATCAAAAAAAAGTAAGAACTTTGCGAGTTCAAAGTGAGATGCTTTGCTTTCACTTCATCTATCTAAATTATTTAGCATCAGTTGATAACATAAAAAACACCCTTAAGATGAATACAACCATACGAAATATTTTTTACGGATTAGCAACCGTGCTTATTGCTGGATTTCTTATCAATGCAGTAGCCATAACGCAGGACAAAAATAACATTTTTGATAAGGGACAGCATTCACCTAACAATGAAACAAACCCAAATCGTTATAATGTGTATGCCATTGATTTACCTACGGAGCTTGACTTTGCAGGTGAGCGTGTTCCGATAGAAGTTCCCGATGTGTATGAGCGTTTGGATAGGGAATTTTTGGTTAATACCTATTGGCAATCAAATGGTTTGCTTCTTATAAAGCGTTCCAATAAATATTTCCCTATTATTGAACCTATATTGAAACGCAACGGAATCCCTGACGATTTCAAATATTTGGCACTTATAGAAAGTGGGCTTACTGACGTAGTTTCACCCTCAGGAGCAAGTGGTTTTTGGCAATTTATGAAAGCTGCTGCCACAGAATACGGATTAGAGGTAAACAACAATGTAGATGAGCGTTATCACTTAGAAAAAGCCACACAAGCCGCTTGTGATTACCTGAAAAAAGCAAAAGAAAGTACAGGAAGCTGGACGATGACTGCCGCCGCCTATAACGCAGGAATAGCAGGAATGAAAAACCAAATGACCGCTCAGCAGACTACAAATTATTACGATTTATGGCTTAATTCCGAAACCTCTCGGTATGTATTCAGAATTTTGGCAGTAAAAGAAATTATGAAAAATCCTGCCAAATACGGTTTCAATTTCGAAGCAAAACATCTTTATAATGAAGTGCCTACTTACAACGTAAAAGTAGACACCAGCATAGAGAACCTTACCGATTTTGCAAAAAAATATAATATCACATACAAAGAACTCAAAATCCACAATTCGTGGCTTCGTGACCGCAACCTTGAAAACAAAACAGGAAAAACATATTATATCAAAATTCCAAGAAAATAATATTTTTTTGATGTTAAAGGTAGCCTTTTGCTCACTTGTTCAGTTAGTAAAAGGCTATCTTTTTATTTACTACAAAACTCTATTCATAAAAATTTAGGTAAATTACTGAATTTATGATTCATTATCAAACAAATCCTATAAAATCCCAAAACTTTTCATCTTTCGGACAACCAATACAACCCTTCCCTTCATACTAAATTACCTCCAAACCTGCTATACAATGCTTCGGAATAGTAACGACCTCCTCCAAAAGAGTTTTTTACTTATAATTAGAAACATTCTACTCATAATT
>JAUNHN010000009.1 GCA_030523915.1 Capnocytophaga sp.
TATTTGCACATAAAACTAAGTGTTCGACCTAAGCCGAACTACTCGTGTTCTTCGATGATTTGCATTAATGTTTTATTCATTCTGTAGAAAAATCAAATAATTAGGCAAAGGTAACGATTAAACTGCAATTGCACAACAGAAATACGATATAGAAAAATAAAAAATCGAAAAATGGTAGTTTTACCACTTTTCGATTTAAAAAAATGAAAAATTTGTATTTGTATTAATATCCTTCGGTTTGGGTTAACGTACTATCATCAGCCAACATGGTCGTTGTGATAGGTAGATAAATAGGAGTTTTTGCTCCCCCTACCCCTGTCATTGAAGTAACTTCATCATAGACGAAATTATCTCCTGCCCGAAGTAAATCCCACCAGCGTTTTCCTTCCCCAATAAACTCTTTATAGCGTTCATCAAGAATCGCTTTTGCATTAAGTGCCTGTGAAGCATTTGTATATCCGTGTGTTGCGGCTGAATAATTGCTTCCGTAAGCTCTCTGACGAACTGTGTTTATTTCGGTAGAAGGGTCTTCTCCTAAGTTATTTTTTGCTTCAGCAAGTAATAATAACACATCTGCGTAACGATAAATAGGCACATTATTTTCATTAATAATCGCTCCCAAATCATTTCTTCCTACGAACTTTTTCAATATAGATGTCAAATACTTATCATTACCTACTGTGTAAGGGATATAAGTACCCGCATCATCAGAATATATTCTGATAAAAGTATCACGACGAGCGTCTTGCGTATTTTCTATAAGCAATAATGTCTTGTCAGAAGGAGCGTAACGATTTCCCCCATCAACATATAAGAATGAGGAAATTACAATTCCTGTTTCGCTAAATTTACTGTAAACATCACCATTACGTGATGTGGTTGCACCATAGAAATGAGTAGCTTCATCTTTTTTGTAATCTAATGTAAAGATAAACTCTGTATTTTTCTCATTATCAATCCCCCAGAGCTTATCATAGCTTACTAAACTATATCCACTTACTTGGTTGAGAGCATTTTTAGCTTCCGTGTAATCACTAATTCCTCCCCCAAGTACTTTACCTGACCACAAATAAGCATCTCCTTTTAGGGTAAGTGTAGCTGCTTTTGACCAATACACATCGTTTTGATAAAAACTTTCATTTCCTTCAAACAAATCCAATGATTTCTGAATATCTGCTTTTATTAGATTCATCACATCATTTTTAGGAGAGCGAGGTTTGCGTAAAGCTGCCAAGTTGCTAATATCTTGTAAAGGCTCTGTTACAATAGGCACTTCACCCCAAGTTTTTAACATTGTGTAATAAACATAAGCACGTAGCCCATACATTTGTGCTAGCATATTATTTTTTTCACCTGAATTAGAAAAAGGGGCTGAAGGTGCATTTTTTATAAAATCATTAATATTATGAATAAGCCCATACAAATTGTCCCAATTCTCGAAAGGGACAAGGGTAGCATTAATATTATTGGTAAATAAATTTTGGTCATCTGCTGTTTGTAACCCTTTGCCTCCCCACATATCTGAACGTATTTCCCCCATTCTCCAAAGAGATCTCCCATAGGTTCTAAATTTAGAATATGTGCCTGAAAAAGCCGTTTTTACAGTTTCCTCTTTTTCCCAAAATCCATTGTAAACTAATTCACTCTCTGGAGGTGTTTCTAATTGGCACGCACTTAAAGAGAGAATTGCTATTGTTATTGATATATATTTTTTCATTTCTTTATACTTTTAATTAATTATTAGAAAGTTGCATTAACCCCAAAGGTAAAAGTTCTTGGGAGAGGGAATCTACCATCATCCCATCCTCCTTTTTCAGGAATATATCCTGTATATTTGGTTAAGTATGCCAAATTAGCTCCTGTTACATAAAAACGAATGTCTTTGAAAAGATTTTTTGCTACATCACCTGATAGGTTATAACTTAATGTTACCTCACGAAGAGCTAAATAATCTCCTTTTTCCCAATAACGAGAACTCGCTGTCCATTGCCCTTCTCCAGAACCTCTATGATTTCCTCGAGGGTCTGTAAAATCGTAACGAGGAATAGTGGCAGTAGGGTTATCTACTGTCCAAGTATCTTTAATTTCAGATGTCCAGTTTTGATTTCCTTGTACTTGAGATATACCACGTGAACGAACTGCATTCTGGATTAAATGCCCTACAGCATAATCTGTTTTAATATATATGTTGAAGTTTTTATATGTAAAGTCTGTTGAGAAACCTCCTATAAAGTCAGGTGTACTTCTCCCTAAAACTACACGGTCTCTACTATCTATTACATTATCCCCATTGACATCTTTCCAGCGAGTATCTCCCAATATAGGAGTTCCTCTTAATGTTGCAGGAATATTTCCTGAATGGAAATTAACTATTCTACCTGCGTGTTCATCAAGCTGAGCCTGAGTTTGGTACACGCCTTCATCCAAATAACCTATTATTAAATCATCTCCTACACGTTGCCCTTCTTGACGACCTCCCACAAATACAGTTCTGCCTAATGCTGGATCGTAAATTTCATGTCCTCCAATACGATTGTTTTCATTTCCGTTATAAGGTAATTCACGTACATAATTACGAATACGTGTAAAATTAGCTCCGATATTCCATTTTAGATTTTCCTGATTAATTACTTTTACATTAGCCTCTAACTCAATACCTTGATTACGAAGTGTTCCACTGTTAATTTTAACAGAAGAAAAGCCCGTAGAAATTGGTATTTTTTGGTCAGATAACTTGTCATAAATGTCTCTAATAAAATAATCTGCTAAGAGGCTCACTCTATTGTTAAACAAACCTAAATCCAAACCAAAATTCAATGTGGTAGCTCTTTCCCATTTTAGATAATATAAAGGAATTGAGCTATTTATATAGCCTCTTACTCCATTATATGGTGATTGTACAGAATAGATACCTAACAACCAATAATAATCATTTCCTAAAAGATAATTAGAATTTGTTATCGTTAAAGCATCTATATTTCCATTTACACCATAGCTAACACGTGGTTTTAATTGATTAATAACATTACTTACTTTACTTCCTGCAAAGAAGCCTTCATTATGAACGTTCCAACCTACAGAGACCCCAGGGAAGAAACCGTACTTATTATCACGAAGCTTAGATGTACCATCATATCGGAAGGTAAGCCCCACTAAATAACGATTATCATAGTCATAGTTTAGCTGCCCAAATGCCGAAATGATGGCGTAATCACGCTTATATGAAGAAGGTATACCATTTGCGGTAGCTCCTGCATTAAGCGTTTGTATAATATCTGTTGGTGATTTTTCAGTTGTTGCGGTAGAGATAAAAGCAAGTTCTTTGAAATATTCTCCCCCAACTAACACATCAAAATTATGTTTCTCTGCAAACTGGTTTTTGTAATTGAGCGTTACTGTTCCTTGATTGCGTATGGTTCTCTCATAGCGTGTAGTTGCTAAACGATTATCCACTAATTTTCCACTATTTATGTATGCTTTTCTAAAGCTATCATTCGTGTTATGTACAGAGAAGTGGCTTCCTCGTCCCATCAAGCGTAAATTTTTAGCCAAATCCCAGTCAAACTGTACAGAACCTGTAATGCGTTGTTCTAAATTATCTCTAAGAAATTTATCTTGGTAATACAATGGATTTCCAAAACCATAATCTGTACCTGAATTATATTCTGAAGAAGTACTTCCATCAGGGTTTGTATTGTAAATACGAGAAGTAGGTGCCTGCCCTACAAAACGTTGGAAAATATACCAATCTTCACTACTATCGTTAAAAATAGAAGAAAGGAATGAACCTATACGACTTGATTGGGCATAGATAATATTAGAAGAAACTTTAAATGTATCTGTGATTTTGTAAGACCCATTAAAAGTTCCTGAATAGCGTTTAAAACTAGAACCTAACACAAGTCCCGTATCATCCAAATATCCTAAGCCAAGATAATAAGTACCCTTATCATTACCTCCTTCAAACGAAATGCTATAATCCTTAGTATCACTATACTGATATATAAGGCTATTCATATCATTATCTTGGAATATGAGTGTTTTTGTTGGATCTAACGGGTCAGGCATTTGCTTCCACTCAGGATAGTTAAGCAAATAACTATTAGAAGCATCAAGGTACATCGTTGTATAAGTAGATGTAGTGGTATTATTTCTCGTACCCATAGAATGATTCGTTGTTAAATAACTATCGTAAGCTGTTACGCCATAATCTTTCACATTCTGAATAGCTTTTCTATTCCAATAGATATAATCCTGAGCATTTAGGTAATCTGGAAGTTCTCGCTTTTGATTAAGAGTGTACTTAGTACGCACTGTAATATTAGAGCGTCCACTTTTTCCTTTTTTAGTAGTTACTAAAATAACTCCGTTAGCAGCCCTTGCTCCATAGATAGCTGTAGAAGCCGCATCTTTAAGCACTTCCATAGACTCAATATCATCTGAGTTTAAACCATAAAAAGTTCCTGGAACTCCATCTATCAAAACCAAAGGAGCTCCTGAACCATCAAAATTTGTCCCTCCACGAAGTTGAATATCAGGCGTACTTCCCGGCTTTCCTGTATTCTGTGTTACACGAAGCCCTGATATACTTCCTTGTAATGCTGTCGCTACGTTTGAACGCGGTGCACTTTCCAAGGTTTTAGTATCCAATTTAGAAATAGAGGTAGCCAATGTTTTTCGTGACTGCACTCCATACCCCGTTACCACTACTTCATCAAGCTGGTTAGCCTCTTCCTCCAAAACTACGTTTAGTGTTGAGCCTGTTACTTTTCGTTCAAGTGTTTTGAACCCCATCGAAGTAAATTGAAGAATTTCTCCTTCTTGTGCTTTAATCGTGTAATTTCCGTCAAAATCGGTTGCTACACCACGAGAAGTACCCTTAACAACCACCGACACACCCATTAAAGGCATCTTGTCAGTAGCTGAAGTTACCGTTCCACTAATTTCTTTTTCTTGTGCCGTAAGTAGTTGCACGAAAAGGATTAGTGAAAAAATTAAAATACGTTTTAGTAATTTTTCTTTCATTGTAACAAATTATTTTAGTTTTAATTTCGTTTTGTTTTATGTTATACATAAAATCTGGGGCAAATGTAAATCTTTTTATCTAAAAACCAACAAAAAAACACACCTTTTCTTATTATTTTCTCATTAAAACCAATAAATAATCTTGTTATTTTTACAAAAATATATTTTTCAAAACAATTAATCAAAAGCAAAATTGTTAAAATATAATTTTATTCGTAGGAAATTTACTAAGTATTTTTATTTTTTGCAACTCATTTTTTTCTTCAATTTAAGCCTTTTTTTCATTAAATAGAAAAACAAAACGAAAACAAACGAAATGTTTTTCCCAAAAAGTCTATTTTCGATTCATATAACTTTGCAGAATCAACGTGGCACTAATTTGGTCTACCAATTCTTTATTTTGCCGTTGTTTTTTCTTCATTCCTATATCAATCATTGAGCGAGAAGCTATTTTTGAAGTAAAACGCTCATCTTCCCGCTCGATGATAAGCTCAGGGAATTCCATTTTCAATAATTGTATAAATTTCTGAATATCAGCTTCAATATCCGAATCCTCATTGTTCATACGCTTGGGCTTCCCCAACACGATTTCGCCAACTTTTTCTTCGGCAATATATTTTTTCAGAAAAAACAACAATTCCGAAGTGTTTACAGTAGTTAGTCCCGAAGCAATAATACGCATCGGGTCAGTTACGGCAATGCCACAGCGTTTGCCTCCATAATCAATCGCCAAAATTCGGGTCATAGCATTATAAATATTTGTTTTTTAACAATTTACTTAATTTCTTTTATCTCATAAACACTTAATTCATTAGAAGATTTGCCCAACACTATCCAAATCATCTTATCCAAATCCACATCCATATCCATCGCACTAAAACTTTCTAACGGAAAGTCTTGTACCAGCTTACCTTGTTCGTTCCAAAGATATACTTTGTGATTGGCAAGGTCATTGACCGATACATAATTTACACCTCGTATACGGAAAAGTTTTTGTTTATCATATTTCCCGTCAGGAATCTGAATGCGGGTTGTTCCTATTGATATTGTATTGCCTGAGAGAAATGAAGTAGTGTATTGATTTCCAACAAGGTAATGATTCTTTTCCCAGTTCCTTTCTGTCTTCACTATATTTCCATTAAGGTCTATTCGTATCAGATTGCCGTCTTTGGTTGAGAATAAAAATCGGTTATCAAAAAATATTGGCGGATTGTTTGAAAAATCATACTTACCTTGAATAGGTATACGTATTTCTCCATTGCGATGTAGCACGTTAAACTTCCCATTATCAGAGGTATATACCAAAAAATCTTTACCCGCAGCTCGATAATGTTTCGGGGTAAAAAATGGCTTTGCATCTGTACTTTTCCGCAAAAAACCTCCTACTACATCGCCTTTTCGGTCTATCATATGGAGTGTTTTATTTTCAGTAAACAAAAATCGATACTCTCTATTTTGGTCATAATCAAATACTTCCAGAGGTGTTATCTTTCCATTATATTTTTTAGGAAATGGAGCTACGTTATTTCCGTTTCTGTCCACCACCCAAATAGAATGCTCTGTTGTAAATGCCATTTGTAGAAAACCATTTTTGAATAAATCCACTTGATATATAGGACTTTGTATTTTACTATCCAGCTTCTTCTTCCAGAGAAGACTTCCGTTGTTACCAATCAAATACAAGTCAAAATTATCATCTTGTACGGCTATTTCTCTTCGTTTTGTTCTGTGGTTCAGCAGTATTGTGGGCGGAGTTATCATTTTACCATTCAAAGTGAATTGGAAACGCTCTTTCATTTTGTCAGTAACTGATGATTTACTTTGCTTCTTACTAACAAAATTAAACATATAGTATTCGTCCTGAGGCGTTTGCTGAAAAACCGCCCAACGGTAATTTTGTGCTATTTTCGGGTATCTTTGCAAAAAATCTCTGTTGCTGTATAGGTTGGCTATATGCGTTAGACTGGCATTGGAGGCAATATTCTTCTCGAGCAGCTCGTATGATTTATTGGCAAACAGTGTATTCTTCCTCTCTACGTCATTCATTACTGAACTAAGTATTTCTCTTGTCTTGGAGAAAATCAAAAAATTATCATGAACCGAAACATACCTCGGTTTGAAGTTAGGATCAAATATTTTAAAGAAATCCAATGACGAATCATCGTTTAATTCATACATAGGGAATTCACTCTGGGAATCTTCTGTCAAAATCGGTAGTTGCAGAAGCGTCTCATCTGTATCAAACGACGATGCTACAACAAATTGACCGTCAATAGTTTGCACAAACGCAATCCCATTAAGTGATTTCTTGAAAGGTGCGTGGATAGACTCGGTAAGGGCAATGTTATCAGCGTCTTTGAAGGTAAAAGATGTCATCGTCAAAATATGCGAGGGGACAGCCTTTGCAGGATTGCTCTCATACGGTTCTGTACGAAGGAGAATATCCTCTTGCGGGTCTGGTTTAGTCATCGCCATTCCGCTAAATCGTATATCGTTCTCCTCCAAAAAAAGGTCGAGTGCCAACCAGTACTTGAAAGACTTAGTAACATCTGTTTTAAAAAAAGGAGTGAAAAACTGCTGTGCCTGTTCTCGCTGCATAAACAAATTGGCACTACACTCGGTCGTTGCAAGTTGTTGCAGCTGTTCTAAGGTGGCTTGTTTGTCCGTTTTAGATAAAGAATCGGTCTTGGCTTTAAAGAATGTATCTATTTCTGATGAATTACTCACTATCAACCTATTATCTACCACCGTATAATACCATTCTTTACCAAATTGAGACTGTTTCTGGATAGTACTATTCGCATTTTTCCAAATACTTAACGTATCCGACTCTTCTTTTTTACAGATAGCAAAAAAGTTTTTATATGCTGTGAAAGCTACCCAAATATTATTTTCCATTGGCAGGCTTCGCAGTAATTTAGTTTCGTAAGGACGTAAAGCCTTCGGGTTGTTCTCTTTCCAGAATTCATTATTCTCGATAGCACTCAGAAAGTTATCTTTGTCATTAATTCGGTAAATAACTTGCGTATTTTCAGGGAATAACAATACATCGCCTTTAACTTTCTTCCATTTATTGTTACAAGCGATTAGTCCAACGACTACAAATAATATTATTACGAAAATACGACTCATTTAGCCAAACTATTTGCAAAAATATTCTATTTTTTTATATTTCCTAATTTATTTCATAATCACAAAGGTATTTTCCTAAAAGATAATTTATAAAATTGTGAATTTATTATCAAATCAAATGATGTAACCCTACTTTTTCAAAAATCGTTTTGCGAGTAATTTACGCAACGGCTCATCGTACAATTTTAAGCATAAATAAGCCAAAAGAATAGAACCAAATACAAGCATCAACGCTTCTGGTAATGATTCGGAGAAAGAAAGCCCATTGTTTTTCACCCAAGCGTAGTACAAATATATAAACGGATAATGCACCATATATAATGGATATGAAATATCTCCTAAAAACTTACAAACCCGCGATGTCAGCTTAGTAGTAGCCCTTTCCGACGCCCCGATATAGACAACCAAAGGAAATACAACCAAAACACATAGCAAGTCATAAATACCATTTAACCAGAGACTTTCGCTATCGCCTATACGAGGCATTGCCGTTAGCAATACTATGAGTAGTGTACCTATCCAGAATGTTCCTTTTATTTTCAGCGGAATAAAGATACGCGAAAGCAATAATCCAGCTGAAAAGGAGAATAAAAACCGAAGCGAACCCCCTATCATATTCTCTGTATTCATCGTCCAGCCCACGCCCAAATATCCTTGTCCTGATATAGCAAAATAAGCCAGTCCACTACCTATTATTATTACAAATATCGCAAGAATTTTGGTAGGTAACTTACGTATAAAAATAGCATACAAAATATTCCCAAGATATTCAAATAACAAAGACCATGTAGGCCCATTTAATGGATACATCTCTCCCAAACCTCTTATCTCGGTAGTAGGAGTGGCTGGGATTAAGAACATATTTAATAGCATTGCCCCAAAAAGTGTCCATACAGTAATTTCCGAAACTTTCCAACCCGAATAATCCTGAAAATAAAACATTCCTGCTCCTATGATAGCTCCCATAACTACCATCGGTTGCAAACGAATAAGTCTACGCTTTATAAAGTTCCCAACCGTCATCGTTTGCCATCGGTCGTCATAAGCATAGCCTATAACAAAGCCCGACAGTACAAAAAAGAAATCAACTGCCAAATATCCGTGGTTAATCACTTGGTCTAAAGCACTGGTAGCGAATGCCTCGAATACATGATACCAAAGTACCATGATTGCAGCAACACCCCGAAGCCCATTAAGTACATTATAATGCGGTTTGGTATCTACGAAAGATGCCGATGAAGATTTTACCATTGTATAGCTTCTTTTTAATATAATTTTATTTCTAAGAACAAAATAGCGTTCCCTACCTATTTCATAAAAAACACATTAACCTCAAATACGCACTTAATTAGGCAATTCTTTTTCAAAGGTCAGTTCCAGAACGTAATCTGGGGCTATGGGCATAGTGGGGAACTTTAACAAGATACCTTCTTTGTCCTGCGTAAACTGAATAGCCTTTTTCGTGGCAAACTCTACCGCCTTTTGGAGTTTATTTCCTGTATAAGGCAAGAACAATGCCTTGTCTTTCAAGTTAAGCACGTGAACATAGAGCTTTTTCCCCTTTTGCGTAGTTACTCCCCAATCACGTGGCGACACTACACCGCCTCGCGTACCTTGAACAGTTGGGGCATACACTTTGAGCCACTCCCCCATTTCTTTCAAACGCTGAACAGCCACTTGCGGAAGTTTCCCATCAGGTTGAGGACCTACATTCAGTAGCAAATTTGCATTTTTACCTGCTGCTTTCACCAAATATTGAATGAGCGTCTCGGTTGATTTATAATTCTGGTCGATGATTTTATATCCCCACATTCCGTTCATTGTTTCGCAGGTTTCGAGTGGCAATTTGCTAATATCTTGCCCTGATAATCCTGCTTTGTTCTCCCCTGGGAGGTCTCGCTCAAATATTTGAATGTCTTCACCTGCAAAAGGAACAAGATGATGATTATTTCCTATCAAACAAGCCGATTGCAACCGATGAATCAGTTCGTATTGCTCGTATAAGTTCCACGTTTCGGGTGTCATACCATCAGGGTAGATGTCTTTGTCCCACATTCCGTCAAACCAAATTGCCCCGACCTTGCCATAATTGGTAAGTAGCTCCGTCAGTTGTTTGTTCATAAAGTCGAGATAATTTTTCCAGTCTCCTTGTTTGGTTCTGCCTGTACCTTTGCCCGTTCTGCCGAGCGGATAATAATCATCACGTCGCCAATCCAAATGCGAATAGTACAAATGAAGTCGAATGCCTTGTTTGTGGCATTCATCGGCGATTTCTTTAATAATATCACGCTTAAAAGGAGTCGATTTTACTATATTATAATCACAATGCTTGGTATCGAACATCGAAAAGCCGTCGTGATGTCGTGTGGTGATAGTTATGTACTTAGCTCCTGATGCTTTAATCGCAGAGACCCATTCCGCCGCATCGAAGTCGTTAGGATAAAACCCACCAGCCAACTTTTCGTATTCCTGCCAATGTAAATTTTTATTGTGCATCACCCATTCGCCATCGGCAAGCATACTATAAAGCCCCCAATGGATAAATACCCCAAACTTATCATTTTGAAACTCACTCCGAGCCTTCAAGTTTGCTTCTGAGGGTTTATAATTTGGTTGTGCCTTGACAGATAGGCAAACAAGCGTTATTAAACTAAAAAAAAGGTTTTTGATATTCATACGTGGTTCAAATTGGTTAAAATGACTTTAAAAAGTATCTGAAAATCACATTTTCATTTCAAAACAATCCACAAAAACTATTTTTTAGCTTCTTTTTTCCCTGAACGCCTTGCCAAGATAGTATCTGCAAAGTATTTACGTCCGTTATTCAAAACATCAAGCGTTTCGATGTAAAACGGTTGCTTGGTCATCTGAGCAAGTGAAAGAACGTAGTTAGACAACTTTCGATACGATTCTGTAAGCTCTTTTCGTAGTTTTTTCACATCATAAGTCGTTTTTTGAAGCATATCAAACGAACGTTTTGAAAAAATTTCCTTAAAAGCAACATTCGATTCAGCCAAACGAGTTACAAAACGCCGTATTCCAAGCTCATTAATATGTTTTGTATACGCACTACTTTGCAAACGTTCCACCAAATTAGTCAAACGCGTTGTTTGCACCTCGTAACTGTCATTTTCTACGCCTTTATATTCCGAAAGGAGTATATTCAAAGCCGTGTACGCCTCCGATTCAGCCGATTGTAAGCTGGTACGGAAGGGTTTTACCGAGTTTTTAAGTGCTTTGAAGTCAGCACCCCGCAAAGCATCAGCCTTTGCAACTTTGTTAGAGTCTTCATTGGTACGAACTTGGTCTAATCCTGTATTATAAACGGCTAACTGGGATTTCATTTCCTCGTATGCAGTTTTAAAGATTGCGTCCGTGTCCAACGACAATGTTTTTTTTGAAAAATCATCAAAAAAACGCTCCATAAGCGACGATAACTCAGCATTATGCAAACGAGCTACGTCCAGATTTGATAGTTTAATTTGTTCCATAAGCACAAAAAGTTAATTATTTATTTATATTAATATTATTTTTCCTATACAATTCACTTTTTAAAGCAAAATTATTTTTTAAAACCCAAAATAGTCGCTTTTCATCAGCAACTAAATTCACCAAACTTCAAAAAGACACTTTTTAATACAAAATAATTTTATTTACTTTCAAAAAGAATACTTTATTCACAAAACAACTATTATAAGATTAAAAAAGCTACTTTTTAAGGTCAATTTATTTTAAAAATTCCTGCCGAGCAACTTTACAAGGCAAATATAATTATTTTTTCATCAAAAACAAACTATTTTCGATAAATAATATCTATATTGCCTTGTTTTTCTTCTATGTACCATTTATTATATTCTTTAAACTCTGAAAAAATAGTATCTTTTAACAAATGGAAATCTACTTTCAAAGTTTTTAATTCAATTTCTATTGAATTTGTTTTTGAGTAACCAACCTTTATATTTTTGTCTAAATATAGATATATTACACTAAGCATTTTTCGTTTTTTATAATAACAGCTACGTACTTTGATTACATCTTCCCATTTTATAAACATTGATTTTTTTAAAGTGTTATTCCATATCCCTTCTTTGGTTATAAGAATTGCTGTTTTCTTGGATAGTTTTCTTATTGTCTCAACAAAAAGAGAAATAAATATCAAAGTAAATAACAACAAAAAAAATCTTTGCAATAAATTAAGAGATTCTCCTATCATCTTTGACCCAAATAAAAAAATTCCAGCAAGTGAACCTATTAATAAAATAATTGCACCTACTTTCTTAAATGGCACTTTTAATATATAATCAGAACTATTCTCCATTATTTTGATGGTTTTGAGGTTAGTAATATTGTTTTAGCTTAAAAAATTAACTTTTTCAAAGTTTAAATTGTTTTATATCATAAACAAGCCACTTTTTAAACATAATCTATTTTAAAAATCTCTGCCGAGCAACTTTACAAGGCAAATATAATTATTTTTTTCATCAAAAATAAACTTTTTTACATTAATTTTAACGTGATAATCATCTTCATTTCCCTGTCAAGCTGAGCGAAGTCGAAGCTAATCAAAACCGAAAGGCTTCGACTTCGCTCAGCCTGACAAAGCGTTTACGATATACCTAACTTATACAATATGTTTTATTTTTTTATAAAATAGTCGATTTTTACAGAAAAACATCTTTAAAAAACCATTTTTCATTCCCCTGTCAAGCTGAGCGAAGTCGAAGCTATATAAGTCAGAAAGGCTTCGACTTCGCTCAGCCTGACAAAGCGTTTACGATACACCTAACTTATACAATATGTTTTTATTTTTTATAAAATAGTCGCTTTTTACAGATATATATCTTTAAAAAACTATTTTTCAATCCCCTGTCAAGCTGAGCGAAGTCGAAGCTATACAAATCTGAAAGGCTTCGACTTCGCTCAGCCTGACAAAGCGTTTACGATATACCTAACTTATACAATATGTTTTATTTTTTTATAAAATAGTCGATTTTTACAGATATATATCTTTAAAAAACCATTTCTATACTCCTGTCAAGCTGAGCGAAGTCGAAGCTATACAAATCCGAAAGGCTTCTACTTCGATCAGCCTGACAAGACATTATATTAATCAAACATTTCCTCGTTTTTGTCTGCTCGGTGCTTCATATAGGAGTACAACAAATACGCCAACAACGCAAGGACTACAAAAGGAAGCAAATACCCAATAAATATCCCTATCTGATACTGATTGTCAGGAGCATTTTTGATTTTCTCGTTGATTTGTTCTTGCAAATCTACATTTTGAAGCAATAAAATTAAGGTTTTCATCTGTTTTTAAATTTTTGTAGCATTTCTTTTGTTTGTGGTGAAAGCACTAATCTACCTGAAATCTCGGCGTTTTTAGGAAGCTCTTCGAGCCAATGTTCGGTATTCTGCCAAGTGATTCGCTTCATTTCAGTAAGTGCCTCTGGATTGGATTGTAACAATTTCTCTAAAAAGTACCCGATAGCCTCGTCCATTTCTTTGGTATTCTCAAAAACCCTCGCGAAAATCCCTTTTTGTTGCGCCCAATAAGCGTTTTTCCATTGGTCGGGAGCCATAAAAAGTTCGTTCAACGCCGCTTGTCCTGCTTTCCTCAATATTACGGGAGCAATCACAAAAGGTCCAATTCCTAAGGAAAGTTCGGAGAGTTTAACGCTGGAAGCCTCCGTCGCGAATACATAATCCATCGCTGACACCAACCCGACGCCACCTCCTACCGTTTTCCCTTGCACACGCCCGATAACCAGCTTTTTGCAGTTTCGGATTGCTAAAAATAGATTGGCAAAGCCATTGAAAAAGCGTTTCCCTTCCTCTTGGGTAGAAACAGCCAAAAGTTCATCAAAAGAAGCTCCTGCACAGAACGTATTTTCGCCTTCACTCTTCAAAAGAATTAGGCTAACTTGCTCATTATCTGAAAGCAAATCAAATTCTTTTGCGAGTCGTTGCAACAATTCCAACGGGAATGAATTGGCATTTGGATGCCCAAACTCAATGGTAGCAACTCGGTTTTCTATCTTCGTGTACAAAGAGCCGTTAATTCTATCTGTCGTCATAATTTATTTTTTTCCAAAAGTAGTAAAAATTTTTATATGTAAAGCAGTTTTTATTCAAAAAAAGTTTTATATTTGCCCTCGTTATTGGGGATGTAGCTCAGTTGGCTAGAGCGTTTGGCTGGCAGCCAAAAGGTCGTGGGTTCGAGCCCCATCTTCTCCACAGAAGAAATCTAAAAAGCGTGTCTGACCCTCCAAGTCAAATACGCTTTGTTTTTATAACATCAACTAAATACCACAACAATCAAAATGAAAAATTTATTTAGCCTTTTACTATGCCTATTTAGCGTATGTGCATTCGCCCAAAAAGAAAAACTCCCTAACATTATTTTCATCTTAGCCGATGATTTAGGCTATGGAGATACTGAACCATACGGACAAAAAATCACCAAAACACCTCATCTAAATACCCTTGCCCAAGAAGGAATGAAATTTACCAACTTCTATGCGGGAGCTCCCGTATGTGCCCCTTCAAGAGCTTCTATCATCACGGGGCAAACTACTGGCGAGACACACATTCGAGGAAATAAAGAAGTTAGTGAACCTATCGATGGGCAAGCCCCCATACTGAAAGACTCGCCTTCCATCGCTAAAATACTGAAAAGTGCAGGATATAACACGGGCGTTTTCGGGAAATGGGCTTTAGGGACAGTCATTTCGGACGGGAATCCTTTACTTCACGGATTTGATACTTTCTTTGGGTACAATTCGCAGTTCAGAGCTCATCGTCGCTATCCCGCTTTTCTTTGGCATAATAACGATAAAATTCCCTTAACAGAAAATGGATATTATACCCACCAAAATATTTATGCAGAAGACCTTATCCACAAAAAAGCACTTGAATATATAAAGGAACAATCTACCGACAAGCCTTTTTTCACATTGCTTACCTATACCCTACCACACGCTGAATTGGTAGTGCCACAGGATAGTATCTTCGAGTCATACCGTTATTTACCTGAAAAGCCTTATAAAGGTATTGATTATGATAAAATAAAACCTGGCTTCCCTGGTTTTGCTGGTTATATGTCACAACCTTATGCTCATGCCACACACGCCGCTATGATAACTCGCTTAGATTCTTACTTGGGTGAAATCCGAGCCCTTCTAAAAGAAAAAGGAATGGATGACAACACCCTTATTCTATTCGCCAGTGATAACGGAGCTCATAGTGAAGGAGGAGCAGACCCCGAGTTTTTTAATGCTTCGGGAGGGTTAAGAGGACTTAAACGAGATGTATATGAAGGTGGAATACGCACTCCTTTTATCGTCTATTGGAAAGGAAAAATAAAACCCGCAAGTATAAGCCACCACGCTGGTGCTTTTTGGGATTTAATGCCTACATTTGCCCAAGTGGCAAAGGTTAAATATAAACCTACAAAAAATCAGGTTTCTTTTCTTCCTACACTGTTAGGCAAAAAACAAAAAGCTCACAAACATCTCTATTGGGAGTTTCACGAAATGGGTGGAAAACAAGCCGTACGTTACAAAAACTGGAAAGGAGTTCGCCTAAATGCCAGCACCAACAAAAATGCTCCTATTGAGTTATATGACCTAAGTAACGACCCTGCCGAAACAACTAACATAGCAGAAAAACACCCTAAAATAGTAAAAAAAATCATCCAAATTATGGAAAAAAGCCACACAAAATCAGACCTCTTTCCTTTTAAATGGGAAATGTAACACACGAAACTTTTTTGCTTTTTACTTTTTAGTTTTGGGCTAATACACTATCTTTGTACGCTCAAAATGATTTTACTATGAAAATAAAAATAGGTTGGGGAACGGGCATTGTCATTGCTTTTGCTCTTTTCATCGCTTTTATAATGTATTTTGTTGTTAATATGCACTTTAACAAGAAATATGACCACGATTTTGTAACTGAAGATTATTACAAAAAAGAATTGGCATATCAAAAAACGATGGAGAAGGTGAGCAAAACCGAAAACGAACAAATGACCGTGCAAATAAACACTTCTGACAAAGGTGTTACGCTTGTTTTTCCCGAAACAATAAGTGATGATACTGCCGTAGGTACTGTTTCGTTTTATCGCCCATCTGACCAAACAAAGGATTTCAAAATTCCATTACAGATTAAAGAGAAACGAATGCTTATCCCTATCAGCGTACTCTCAAAAGGGCGTTGGAACGTGGAAGTTGATTATTTGTTCAACAATAACAACTACTTTTCAGCAAAAAATATCAATATAGAATAATGCTTTACACTGCCTTCATATTGGGCTTTTTAGGAAGTTTTCATTGCGTGGGAATGTGCGGACCTCTTACACTTATCCTCCCGTTGGAACATCACAAACCTATGAAAAAAGCCTTCCAGATTACCAGTTATCATATCGGGAAAGCCTCCGCTTATGTGCTATTGGGGTTAATATTTGGATTATTAGGCAAAGGTCTTTTTATTAGAGAATATCAGCAAACTTTTTCTATAATAATCGGTATCTTAATGATTCTCATCGTATTATTACCAATAGTAAGTGTGCGGATAAATTTTTTAGCCAAACCGATTTATTTTCTTATCGGAAAAATAAAATATGTTTTAGGACAACAGCTCCGACACAAAAGTGCTTTTTCTGTTTTTTTAATCGGTTTTTTTAATGGATTTCTCCCGTGTGGGCTTGTGTATATGGCACTATTCGGGGCGTTAGCACAAACCGATTTATCGCATTCGATGCTTTATATGTTTGCTTTTGGATTAGGAACTGTGCCACTGATGACCTCTACTATTTATTTAGGTAATTTTTTAAGCCAAAAAACAAAAAAATATATTCAGAAAGCAATTCCTTTTGCAATTATCATCATCGGGGCGTTATTTATCCTTCGGGGGTTGGCTTTGGGCATTCCGTACATATCTCCATCAAATATGAATCTGATGATTAAAGCCGATGCCGATTGTGTAGTACCTGCGAAGTAATTCATTTTTTCCTATCGAAGAAATATCGTGCAAACGAAATTTGCTCCCTGATAAAACCCTTGTTTTTACCCTTATATTGTAACAAAATGCCTTTCTTAAAAGATATTATAATAGATGTAATAAACCGTTTTCCTAACCGCAATGAGGATATTATCTTTATTTCGGCTGGGAAACGCCCCATCTTGTTTTTGAAGAAGTATTTTGCTGAACTCAACACCCAAACCAGTATCGCTCCTGAGTTTATCGGGATTGCCGACCTATTCAATCGCATTTCGGGAGTAGAAAACATTTCCGAATTACCGCTCCTATTTGAGTTTTACCAAACATACAAAGACACTTGTAAGAAAGAACCCGATGATTTCGAAACATTCGTAGGCTGGGGAAAGACACTCTTGAAGGATTTTAGCGAAATCGACCAATATTTGGTTCCGCCCGAAAAGATTTTCCCCTATATACACGCCCTAAAAGAAGCCGAACACTGGTCGGGAGCCGATGAACTAACCGAAATGCAACAAAAACATTTGGAATTTTGGAATACCTTAGGCGATTATTACTTCGCTCTGAATAAAAAACTTGATGCTCAAAACCGAGGTTATTCAGGACTTATCGCCCGAAAGGCTGTCGAAAAACTTCCTGAGTACATTCAAAAGAATCAACACAAAATCCATATCTTTTTAGGCTTCAACGCACTTTCTAAAGCCGAACAGAAAGTAATTCACGCCATATTAATGGATTCTCCGTCAGAAATCTATTGGGATACGGACAAATACTTCATCGACGCTGAAGAACACGATGCTGGTTACTTCATTCGCAAATATTTGAAGAATTGGAAATATTACGAAACCCACCAACCTAAGTGGGTAGGCAATCATTATTCAGGCGAAAAGCAAATCCAAATCACGGGAGTTCCCAAAAGTATCAATCAAGCTCACATCGTAGCGGAAATACTCAAAAACCAACCCACCGAAACGCTCGAAAACACCGCTTTAATCATCGCTGATGAAAATTTACTTATCCCTACCTTGCAATCGGTTAAACCCGATACTGCTATCAATATAACTATGGGCTATCCCTTGCAACAAACACCTCTGAACGACCTATTTACCAGCTATTTTAGGCTTCATCTATCCAAAAATTTCTATCACAAGGACGTTCTGAACCTCATTGCACAGCCTTTTTTACAAGATTTTTTAGGAGAAGCTATTCCCCAAATCACCAAATACATCAAAAATGGGAATCTGACCTATATCACACGCGAAAAAATTGTAGAAGCTACGCCCGAAGCCCAAAAACAAATCATCGAAACCCTTTTCCCTACAAAAGATGAGAATTTTGTAAACAAACTCATCGAAAACGCACTGCTGCTGATTTATACCATCAAGAATAACACTCAAAACGAGCGTGGCGAACATACTCTTACATTGGAATACGCCTACCATTTCTTTTTGTTATTCAATCAGTTGAAACAATTACAAGAAAAATTCGGATTTATTGATTCTGCCAAAACATTATACCATTTCTACTTAGATGTTTTGCAAAAAAGTGCTTTGAATTTTGTAGGCGAACCGCTCGAGGGGCTACAAATAATGGGAGTTTTGGAGAGTCGCAGCTTGGATTTTGATAATATAATTATCACATCGGTCAATGAAGGAATTCTTCCGCTGGGTAAAACTGGAAATTCGTTCATTCCTTATGATGTGAAGTATTATTTGGAACTACCCACATACAAAGAGCGAGATGCCGTGTACAGCTACAACTTTTACCGTATCTTACAGCGTGCCAAGAAGATATTTGTAATCTACGACACCGAAACCAACAGCCTCAAAAGCAAAGAGAAAAGCCGTTTTGTGCTACAACTACTGGCAGACAACCTCCCGCAACACCACATTACGCACCAAATCAAAGCCCCAGAGGTATACCCTACCGCCAACCCCAAAATTACCATAAAAAAGGACAACGACGTATTCCAAAAGCTGAAAGAACGTGCCGAAAAAGGCTTTTCTCCTTCCGCTTTAACTACCTATATCCTGAATCCTATCGTATTCTATCAGTACTACGTGCTGGGCATCGCGGAGGAAAGAGATGTAGAAGAAACCGTCGAAGCCCGTACCTTTGGCGACATCGTTCACGCTACCTTAGAGCATCTGTACACCCCGATTTTAAACAAAATCCTAACCGAAAAAGACCTCCAAGCGATGCGTCCGAAAGTGCGTCCTTTAATTGAGAAGTTTTTCTTAGAAAAATACAAAAATTCCGAATTCAAAAGCGGGAAAAATCTTTTGATTTTTAACGTTATCGAGGAATATGTACATCGGTTTTTAGACGCCGAAGCCCTCGAAGTATCACAAGGAACACAAATCGTCGTGTTGCATCTGGAACAAAAAATAAATGTTCCTTTCCGCAGCGAAAAATTGCCCTTTCCCGTGATGCTCAAAGGGACAATAGACCGTATCGAGCTACGCAACGGAGTGCTACACATTATCGACTATAAGACGGGACGCGTAGCCAAAAACAACGTTACCGTAACCGATTGGGAAACCCTCATCACCGATTTCAAATACAGCAAAGCCTATCAGCTACTCACCTACGCCTATCTGTACCAAGAGGAACACCAAAAGAAAGAATGTCTTGTTGCCGCCAATTTTTCATTCAAAAACATCGCACAAGGCTTAATCAAGTTCCAAACCAAAGAAGGAAAAGAAACCCATAGCGAAATCTCACCCGAAACAATGCAACTTTACACGCAATACACCGAAAAACTATTACTCGAAATATGCGACATCAATATTCCTTTTGAATCTAAATAGCAAAATAGGCTATTCTTATCCGTTTGAAAGAATATTTTTATACAAAAACAACAATTTCAACCAACTTTACACTTTTAACAAACCATATTTGACCAAAAACCAATATTTTTAGTTTTTTTAGATATATAAAAAATAAGAAACCAAAAGTTTTTAACCTTTTTAGAAATCAAAAAATCGAGAAACCAAAAGATTTTAACCTTTTTAGAAATATAAAAAATGGAAAAACAAGCATTTTTTGCTTTTGACTAATTCTTTTTTGATTAAAAAATTTATTTTTTTCATTTTTATAAACTAAAAATACATTCCGAATAGAGTATTTTATGATTAATAAATACATAATTTTGTTTCACCAAATGATTTTTATCAAAATATGAAAGCATTTTTTACAACATTCTATATATTTTGCTGTTTGCAGTATTTATTTTCGCAAGCAGACAGTACGCATTACGAAGGAAACTTTCAATTTGTGGATACAATTCGCCTTTCGGAGGTAGTTGTATTTGGAAAAGAGCGAAAATTTATGAGTGAGGAAGCTCGTAAGCAATATTTATTGCTCCGAAACCGCGTAAAACGTGTATATCCATACGCCAAACTCGCTGCCGAACGTCTGCGTATTATGGAACAGACTATGGATACAATGAAAAACAAACGTGCCAAACGCATATACACCAAGCGTATGCAAAAATACATCGAAGAACGCTTCACGGACGAACTGAAAAAGCTCTCCCGCTCGCAAGGACGCATTTTGGTCAAACTCATTCACCGACAAACGGGACGTACTGCGTATCAATTGGTTAAAGATTTACGCAACGGCTGGAATGCTTTTATGTATAACAGTACCGCGTGGCTTTACGACATCTCGCTTAAAACAGAATACAACCCCGCAGAAGTCTCCGAAGACCTACTTATAGAAGAAATATTATTACGAGCCTTCTCCAACAACGAATTAGAAGAACAACTACCCGCATTTGAGATAAACTTCTCAAAAATTGTTGAAGATAGAAGAAAAAAACGACAAGAATCTGAAGGAACAAAGTAAAATTATTTTAATACAAATAGTATGAAATGAATTTTAGACAATATATAACACACAATAAATAGTAATTTGAGTAAATTACACATTACCTGTTATAAATTAAGCCTCAAAACGTAATAAATAAATCATTCGGTAATTACTTTATAATTAAAAAACTAAAAATCCAATGTTTTTATGAATTGTATTTCATAAAAACATTGGATTTTTTATTTTATATTATAGCTTATAACTTTAAATACGTAAAATTTGTTTGAATTATTTGAAATATGTTATTTATAAATTTGCAATGTCTCGTAGAGACGTAATGCATTACGTCTCTACAAATGTAAAATATCAAAAAATAGATTTTATATATTTATATTACACACTGATAAAGTTCATTTTGTAAAATAATTTAAATAACTTTTTAAAATGATACTCTTATTATTTAGCAACTACCATTTATTTCTTTATTTTTTAATAAATACTTTACAACTCCAAGCATTCAACTCTAAGGAATTATCTGTATCAGAAAACTGAATTGTTTCATTCGTATCGAAGTCAGTATATCTGCCTTCAAAAAGAGTTTCTTTAAAAGTAATTTTCTGTGTTTTGTCAGAAAAATTGAACACAGCGAAGATTTTTTCTTTATCATTTTGACGCACAAAGCTCAAAATCTGGCTTTCGTTATTATTAGGGACTTTAATCATTCTTGCTCCCCAATGTGCGTGCCAAAGTACAGTACTGCGTTTCTGTAAATCAAAGAGCCGCTTGTAAAGTTGTCCTATTTCATCTTCCTTCCATACGATTGGGTCTTTTTCAAAGAACTGCAAACGCTTAGAATTTCCTGCTTCTTGTCCATTGTAAATAAGCGGCATTCC
This sequence comes from Capnocytophaga sp., assembly GCA_030523915.1. GTDB lineage: Bacteria > Bacteroidota > Bacteroidia > Flavobacteriales > Flavobacteriaceae > Capnocytophaga. The sequence continues at coordinate 21,864 of JAUNHN010000009.1, forward strand.
CTCCCCTATTACCGAAAGCGTAATTGCATTCTTCAAACCCTCGCCAAAGGCTTCGTACATCGTTCCTTCCCACGCATTTTTGTCATGATTAGAGACGAAAGTCATTCGCATACTATTTTCAGGAAACGCACTTTCATTCCACGAATAATAGATATAAAGTTGGTTCACATCGGCTTGTTTTTTGCAAATTTTGTGAACAGCATCGTACCAAGTCCAAGCGTAGGTCATATCGAAGGCTTCCGCATGTAAGTCCCTCGATTCCCATTCGGCAAGCATAAAAACAGGTTTGATAGCATCTAACTCTTTTCGGACATTGTTCCAAAAATCGACAGGTACAAATCCAGCGACGTCGCAACGATAGCCATCTATATCGGCTTCTTTCACCCAATATTTCATAGCTTCGGTCATATATTTCCTCAGTTCTGCGTTGCTGTAATCTAAATTAATTATATCCGACCAGTCCCACCAAGGAGTAGGTCTAAAATCTCCCTTATAATCTCGTTGATACCATTCGGGATGCTTTTCAGTAAGCTCATTATCCCAAGCCGTGTGGTTTGCTACCCAATCTAAAATAACATACATTCCCAGCTTATGTGCTTCTTTTACAAAGTTTTTCAAATCTCCCAAAGTACCAAATTCTGGATTAACACCGTAATAATCTTTAACAGAATACGGGCTTCCGAGCGTACCTTTTCTATTCTTTTCACCAATGGTATTAATTGGCATTAACCAAATAATATCAATTCCTAATTCTTTCAGACGAGGAAGCTGTTTCTGAGCTGCTACAAACGTACCTTCTTGCGTAAACTGCCTTGTATTGATTTGGTAAATCGTAGCATTTTTAGACCATTCAGGATGTTTTAGCTTTACATACTTCTGTGGAGTATATTTACTTATTTTGGGTTCATCAGTTACTTTATTATCTTTATTTTTGGGCATATTTGTACAACTATATGCTAAAATTATTCCTAACAATAGTATATATTTTTTCATATTTTAATATTTTCAGTTTATAAAATAGTTTTAGCATTCCATATTTATTTACACTAATAGCTTTTAAACAATAGTATTTTCAGATATAGTTTCTTTTTTACTTTCCTGAAAAAGTAAATTTTCTAATTTTGAATATTCTACGATAATTTTAATAAGTAGTAATCCTGTTAGTATAGAACCTATTGATATAAAAATATTTCCTAAATTCACTATCATTAAATCTTCCAATTCTTCTCCTTTAAAGTATATTTTAAATATAATTCTGTCTACCAAAGCATTTATTATCCATAGAAACCACCAAACTCCTATTATCCATAAAGGCATTGTACTTCTAAAAGATATATTTCTATTAGATAATACTTTTTTTGTTTCTACAAAAAGTTCGTTCATTATTCTATATGGATAAAAAAGATTTATAAATGGAACAAGCCAAGACCAAGTTGCCCAAAAAGGTTTATAATTAAGATAATTAACTACATTGTGCAAATTCTGATAGGCTCTACTAAACCATAATACAACACTTATTGCACAAATTGCATATAAAATCATATAGATAAATAATAGAACTCCATGTTTTGTTTCAATACTTTCTATTTCACCCAATGAAAAATCCAAATCATTATACACCCTTTTTAGCAAATCATATTCAATATAAGAAAATAGTATTGATATACTTTCCAAAACTAAAATTATTATTAAAAATATAATAGCAATTTTAGCTCTTTGCTGATTATTTTTGAGTAGCATAGATATTTATTTATTAATTACAAAAAATTTTATAAATATATTAATACTAAACTAATTAAAAATTTATATATTTTTATCAATTGTAGTATCTTTTTCTCCTTTTGAGTTGCCTCTTCTTCGAATTGATGAATTTGTATTCTCAATTACTTGAAGAACTACGTTTGCAAAAGATTCGTATTTCGGAGCATTAGCAATTTTCATCGCTGTCAAATACGTAATTATTTTTTTATTAATTAATTCAAGCAAAGATTGTTTCAGCATTGAAGCCGTCGCTACGCTTTTACGTTCCGATATTTCCAACTCATAGTTAGTACGCATTTGCATAAATGATTTTTGAGCCTCTGTTAGCTCTGCAATACATTCCGAAACGCCTACTAACTCCCCGATAGCTTCTTTCATTTCCGCAGAAGAAAAATCGGATAGCATTGATTCTATCAATGAAGATTTTGAAGTATAATTTTCTTTGGTTATTTTCACACCATATCGGCTGAAAACTTTATATAATTTATCTCCATTTTCTTTCAAATTAACAATAGGAATTGAACGATAACCAAGTATTACATTACTTAGCGAACGAATAGCATTGTTACGCCTCAAATCTACTTCATCTAATTTTGAGATAGAAATTCCTCTTTTAATAGCTTCCGTTATTTGAGAAGAAAGCAATTCAATTTCTGAAAATGTTTCTTTCAAAAACTCATCATCTTGCAAAGATGTTTGTTTTTTGAAATTTACTAACAATCGGTCTGAAACGTCATCTACTTCCGTAGTACGCACACGTGAGTCTAATTTTTTCATAGTAAAAATGTATTAAATTTGTTATTCTTTTTTCTTACAAAGAAACAAATTATATAAATACAATCCAAATTTTTAAAATATAATTTTTTGTTAAAGTTAATTATTAAGAAAATCATATTTATAAAATTTATATTTTATCAAAATCCATTATTTTTACTAAAATAATTTTTCCCGATACATAAAATCAATAGATTTTACATATCGGGAAAATACGAAAAGCAAAAATCTTATATTTTTAAATAAAATAGAACTATATTTTATATAAAATCAAAATATTTTAGTTTATTTAAAAAACAAAAAAAGGTAAAAACTAACGATTTTACCTTTTTTTGAACACTTTTTTTAGTAAATATATAAAACTAAATACAATTACGCACTAATATAATGCTATTTACCTACAAAAACAACCAATTCTAATTTATTTTTTACTGAATTCCTCTTCTTCGTTACTTTGCATGCCTAACGCATCGTATACATACTTAAAGGTTGAGAGCAATTGTGGTTTACCATTTACTATCGCCACGTTATGTTCGAAATGTGCGGAAGGCTTTCCGTCTGCCGTCAGGATTGTCCAGCCATCTTTGAGTTGCTTAACACGATGCGTCCCCATATTTATCATAGGTTCGATAGCTACAACCATTCCCTCCCGAAATCTTTTTCCGTTACCGCGTTTGCCATAGTTAGGCATTTCGGGGTCTTCGTGCATTTTGCGTCCCAAACCGTGTCCCACCAACTCGCGTACCACACCGTAGCCATTACTTTCGCAATAATTCTGAATGGCGTACCCTACATCGCCTACTCTATTGCCTTCTTTAAACTCGCGTATACCGATGTACAGTGATTCTTTGGTTACTTGCAACAGTTTTTTCACTTCGCCCGACACTTCGCCCACCTCAAACGTATAGGCATGGTCGCCGTAGAACCCATTTTTCAAAGCCCCACAATCTACCGAAATAATATCGCCTTCTTGCAAGGGTACATTATTCGGAATTCCGTGAACTACCTGCGAGTTAGGGCTTACACACAGCGTATTTGGGAAATTATACAACCCTAAAAACCCTGGTATCGCCCCTTGGCTACGAATATATTCTTCCGCAATCTTATCCAACTGCAAGGTTGTAACCCCTGGTTTTATTTCTTTTGCCAAAATGCCCAGCGTTCGTGAAACTATCTGCGCACTTTCTCTCATTAACTCGATTTCTTCCAATGTTTTGATGTGTATCATATCACCGATAATATGTTTTTGTAATAAATAGTTCTCAATTTTGCTAATTTTTCAAATAAAATCCTTTTTTAGATGTATTTACTTGCTTCTTTTATGCTTAACTTTGCCATTTTGGTTTGATTTTTTTCCAAAAACTCGCGTACCCACTGCGGATTGGTCTTACTATAATCGCGAAGCGACCACCCGATGGCTTTATTAATAAAGAATTCGGTTTGCCCGAAGTTATTTGTCAAGATTTTTTCTAATAAAATAGTGTCAGTCTGTTCTTTCCGAAGCAGTTGATGGTCAATAGCGATTCGCCTCAGCCAAAAGTTATCATCTATGCTCCAAGCAAGTAAAGTTTTGTTAAGTTCTTCGGGGAAACGCAAGGCAATATTTCCTATAATCCTATCGAGCTGGTCGATGGAGTCCCACCAAGACTTCCGTTCTGCTAAGTTTTTGAGTTTGGGGACATCGGAAAAGGTTAATAACTTCTTTTGGGAAGCCAAATAGTCCAAGGCAAAGTATTGCAACTCACGATAGGGATTTTGCCAGCATTGCTCGATAAGCTCCCAGTTAATGATTTTCTCTTTTCGGAGTTCGGCAAGGAATGGTTTTGTAAGTTCTCTCCTCACTGGCGACTGCAATCCTAAGAAAGCGAATTGGTTTTTCATATACGCACTCATTTCTTTGGCTTTCTGCTCATTGGCGTACGGTTTGAGGGTTTCTAAAATGATTTCAAACAGCATTTTTTTGTTTTATTTGTAATACAAAAGGCTGACTTTCGGCAGCCTTTTATCATTTTTTGTTCAGGCAAATAGCAAATTGCCTTTATAATAAAGTTCTATCTAATGGGCAAATGCGGTTTACCTTTGCTTTAAGGTTGTTTTTTAAATGCTTTTAGCAAACTTTCGGTAGAGCTATCGTGTTGCGAAATCTGCGTTGCTTCAATATCTTTTAAGATAGTGTTTGCCAATTGTTTACCAAGCTCCACACCCCATTGGTCATAACTATAAATATTCCAGATGATTCCCTCCACGAATATTTTATGCTCGTACATTGCTATAAGCTCTCCCAAACTTTCGGGGGTAAGTTTGTCAATTAAGAAAGTGGTTGTAGGTCTGTTTCCTTCAAAAATTTTGAATGCTACAAGGCTTTCGTTCACTTTGTCGCCCATTTCGGAGCGTACTTCGGCTTCGGTTTTCCCTTTGAGAAGAGCTTCCGTCTGAGCGAAAAAATTCGCCATCAGCTTGTTGTGGTGGTCGGTGTTTCCGTAAAGAGATTCCTTAAACCCGATGAAGTCTGTGGGGATTAGCTTTGTGCCTTGGTGGATAAGTTGGAAGAAAGCGTGTTGGGAATTTGTACCAGGCTCACCCCAAATGATAGTCCCTGTTTGATAATTAACGCTTTTCCCATCTCGTCCTACGTATTTTCCGTTGCTCTCCATAATCCCTTGTTGCAGATAGGCAGGAAAACGGTGTAAATATTGCGTATAAGGAATAATAGCTTGACTTTCTGCGTGATAGAAATTGTTATACCACACACTTAGCAAAGCCGTTACCACAGGAATATTGTTTCTGAACTCAGTAGTTCTGAAATGTTTATCAATTTTATTAGCTCCTTGCAATAGTTTTTCAAAATTATCATAACCTACTGAAAGAGCAATCGTTAGCCCTACGGCACTCCACAACGAGAAACGACCTCCGACCCAATCCCACATTGGGAAAACATTGTCAGAAGCGATGCCGAACTCTGCAATCTTTGGTAAATTAGTGGATACAGCCACAAAATGTTTGGCTACATCGGTTTGCTTTGCTGACTTTAAGAACCATTCTTTGACCGTAGTGGCGTTGCTGAGGGTTTCTTGCGTAGTGAATGTCTTAGAAACAATCACAAAAAGTGTTGTTTCAGGATTCAAATGTTTGATAGTTTCCATTACGTGGTCGCCATCTACATTACTGATAAAGTGTATGTTAAGATGATTTTTATAATACTTTAAGGCTTCGCAAACCATTACAGGACCTAAATCTGACCCTCCAATCCCGATATTTACTACATCGGTAAATGCTTTGCCTGTAAATCCTGTGCGTTTGCCTGAAATCACTTCCTCTGAAAATTGTTTCATCTGTTTTTTAACCGCCACCACCTCTGGTAGAACATTCACACCATCTACCTGAATATCAGCGTTTTCATCGGCACGTAAAGCAGTATGAAGTACAGCTCTTTTTTCAGTGGCATTGATAAGGTCTCCTTCAAAATACTTATTTATAGCATCTTTCAGTTCACATTCTTCGGCAAGTTGCAATAAAAGTTCAAGTGTTTTCTCATCAATTCGATTTTTAGAATAATCTACTAAGAAATCATTCCAACGGATTGAAAATTTCGCTGCACGTTGTGAGTCTTTTTCAAAAAGTGTTTTGATATGAACATTCTTAACTTCTTCAAAATGTGCTTGTAATAATTTCCAAGCCTTTGTTTCTGTGGGATTTATATTTTTTAACATATTAAAATGAAATTTATTATCATACATAAACCTAACCCTTACAATAATATGCAAAAAACCTTGTTAAAGCGTTGCACTTCAACAAAGTTTGTGTTTTTTTGATACTTTTACTCATTTACATTTTATTCTGTAAAAATAAAAATATTTTTTTATAATTGTGAAAGAGTTTGTTCTTCTATATTCAGTTCTGTTTTTTCCTCTTCTTCATCTGTTTCGATAGGAGTAGCTGTAAGAGCGTCTAATTGCTCTTTAAGTGAAGCTATATCTTGTAAATATTTAGTTTTCAGCTTTTCATCTATCGGAATGGACTCTGGGAATTTCTCTTTGAGTGGGTCTACCTGCTTACCATTTTTCCAAAAACGATAACAAACATGCGGTCCCGTGGCAAGTCCAGTACTCCCTACCTTGCCTATGATATGTCCTTGTGGCACGTGCTGTCCTTTTTTTACCAAAATTTTGGACATATGTAAATATTGTGTTGTGTATGTTCCATTATGTTTGATTTTCACATAATTACCATTACCTCCGTTGTATCCAGCCTCAATAACAGTTCCTGCGGCAGTAGCTCGGATAGGAGTTCCGTGTGGAGCTGCGTAATCCGTACCAAAGTGATTTTTCATTCGGTGCAAAACTGGGTGAAAACGCATCCCAAAGCGAGAAGTAATCCGAAATATTTCAAGAGGAGCTTTCAAAAACATACGTTTCATCATATTTCCCTTTTCATCATAAAATCCTTTTTTACCTGACACTGAATCTGTTACATAGTTAAACGCATAATAAGGTGTTCCTTTATGCTCAAAATAAGCTGCTTTTACACTGGCTACTCCTGCATAAATAGTATCATCTACATAACGCTCCTCATAAATAATTTTGAAATTATCTCCTTCTTTAAGATGAAAAAAGTCGATTGTATAATCAAAAATTTGAGAAAGATTAAATGCTACATTATAGTTCATTCCTGCGTCCAACGCCGATTCTATCAAGCTATTTTTTATATAACCCGCTTTTTCTTTCTGAACAATAGTTACTTTTCTTTTCTCATTATAGGCATAAATAGAATCAGACATTCGCACTACCACATATTCCGTAAGCGATGGCTGATAGATAAACGAATGCGGTTTCTCAGGATTTTTTTTGTCATAAAGAAGGGCATAGACCTTACCCGCCCTAAGGTCTTTAGGATTAAAAACTTCCTTCGTCTTACTAGAAATTTCATGAATTTCAGAAACTCCTAAATTACTGGAAGACAATATCTTACCAAAAGTATCACCCGATTTAACGGTATCTTTAACTATTTCATACTCGTCCAGATTAAAGCCAAATTCAAATATAGGAGCTTTTTTCTCTGGCACAATGGTAGTAGCTTCTTTTTTTTCTTCTTTGGCTGTCCCATTGGTATTAGAATCACCACAACTCCAAACAAAAGAGGTAGCTATAAAAAGGAATGTTCCTTTTTTTAAAATTTCTTTCAATAACATTTTTCTATATTTTTAAAAATCAATAAAACAGACTCTTTTTAGAATTTCTTTTTACACTTTTCACGTCAATTTCAATGAAACCGCCCAAAGGTGAGAAAAAAAAACGAAACTAACAAATATTTTATGATTTTTTTATGTATTTTATAAAAAACACTAAATACCCTCCATAAAATATTCTTAGAAAACAACCAAAGTTAATACCTAAAAAAAATAGAACTTCTCAAAAAAAGTTCTATCAAAAAAATTATTTTTTAAGCTCCGTAGGATATTTTAGTCCGTTAAAAGCATCTAAATCTGCTACTAACGACCCCACGCGAAGACTCGCTTTAATTCTCACAGGGACTTTATTTTTATCATCTGTTATCCAAATGGTCAAACTTTCTTGTTCCTTAAACACACGCCCATCTTGCACTAATGGCCTAAAAATCAAAGTACTAACTGTTCCGAATTTCGTTTTTATTTTTTCTTTCCCTAAAAATTTCAATTTGAATTTAAAAATCTCATCATCATCAAAAATCATATCCATCACGATTTCTTGTCCTTTTTGAATATTTTCGATTTCAGGACGATGACGGAGTGAATAAAAACCTGATATAACATCTTGAATATCAATAGAAGTATTTACCTCTGTAGAAGCTCCTGTTTCTATATTATCTATCTTTACTTTTTGGGAAAGATGATTGAAATACATTTTTAAATGCTTTGTATAGCCTCCTTCGTAAATATTTCGTATAAAATGATGTGGCTTACCGTCTTTTATATCGAAATAACTTTCATAAGTATCATCTACCCTGAAAAAAACACGTGCTAATCCTGTTGTACTCCCTTTTCCAACAGAATGAAACACCTTTTTGCCATTATAATCCACTTCTTTTAATGACAAAGTCGCTTCACTAGCATTAAATATTCCGTATTTCACCTTGAATTTCAACCATTCTCCTCCTTTAAAAGGTAAATCACCGTTTTGTGCATTAACAACAAAAACAGATACAATTGATAAAAATAAAATTATAACTCGTTGCTTCATACTTTTTAACTTATTCTAATAATATGTTTAGATTGGTAAATCTTGATTGCATATATAACAAGGTTTATGCCAAACAAGTATCCCTATCAAAAAACAGTAAAAAAATTTTCCTACAACATAAAATAAAAAAAGCCCGATAAAAATATCGGACTTTTCCATTAACCAACCAAAACTTTAAATTATGAAAACTATTATTTGAAGTTTTACAATGAGCTACCACCCTCATTGCTCTGCAAAGGTACGAATAATTTTCATCATGCAATAGAAAAATTGAACTTTAACGAAAATTTATATTCCGAAAACGTTTTTACCCTTATTTTTTGGAGAATATTAAGTTTTCTATTTTCTAAAATTAACGATTTCTTTAAGACTATCCTACTTAGAATTTCTATAAAAAAATTTTTTTTATCTCTTAATGTGCCTATTTCAAGTACAAAAATAACAAAATTTGCTAATATCGCAAATATAAATCACTTCCCCGACTTCATTCTATTATCCATTTTACAAAGCATTTGGCAGTTCTCGGCGGTGGTTTTTCCGCCTTCGTGCCAAGGAGTGATGTGGTCGGCTTCCTTTTCGTGTAGCTCAAAATGTTCCTTACATACGGCACAAATTCCCTTTTGGCGTTCGTATGCCTCTCGCTTCTGATTATCGGTAAAAGCTCTGATATTCAGATACTTTTCTTTTCGTCGAAGTACATACTCGTAAATACCTTTTTTAGAAGTTACATCATCGTCTTGCATTAGTTGGGCAATTTCCTGCTCCAATTTTGCACTATTTTGTGGCTCATCTTTGAAGTCGTTGTACAAAAATCCCCAATCAATGCCTTTCATTTTTTTTCTGTATTTCGGAAAAGTAACTTTTACCCAGTTGATAACCGCTTGATAATACAACCAAAGCTCGTTGGCGTTGGGGTCGTGTTGGTGATTGCTCATATAATCCTCAATATTTCCCTTTGAAAACCAGTTAATTGCCGTTTCCAAATACTCCTGACGGATAGGCGAACCGCTCAAATAATCGCTCCCCAACCCATAAGCAGGGCAACTTTTTTGCTGAAATACCGCTTGGCATCGCTCACCCAACTTCCTGCATAAACGGCGTTGCGAAGCTCTTGGTCGGTGAGTTTTTCACCTGCGATATTGATAGTTTTGAACCACTCGAGCTTTTCGCTGTCCTTACCCTCGCACAGATACACCATTAGTTTGTAGTTGAGGATTTGCTCCTTTTCATCGGGTTGCAAATTGTGAAAATAACGCATCAGATACGAAAAATCGCCATTTACAAACTGACAAATGCTCAGCGTACGCTGTTGCCCGTCTATCACTTCAAAATTACCGTCTTCACGCACCGCCCAATACATCACATTCAGCGGAAAATCGTGTGTTAGGGTGTGTATTACCGCATCGCGTTGCTTGTCTTTATACACAAACTCGCGTTGGTAGGGCGGACGAACATCCAACTTTCCGCCGTAGCCTCTTACTCCTTGGTCGTTATTGTCTTGGTAACCTGCTACCAATTCGCGTATCGTGATTTCTTTTAATTGTATTTTCATATTATACCTTTGTTAGAAGTTTCATTCCCAATTTCCCACCAAAGGAGGGGAATTTTTTATAATTTTCGTATATATTTTTCATTCTCTGAATCCGTAGGATTCATATATTTATAGAAATTTTGTGGGTATTGGGTGCGACCCCGAAAGGGGTCGTACCTCCGTTGCTGTACCTATTCTATAAACATTTGACCCCATTGGGGTCATATAAAATTATTGTAATTTTTTGTTTTTGATGATAATTCTTGCATAGCCCCCGTTTTCCATACCCATTCCCCTTCCTCTGGAAGGGGTGCCTCGAAGAGGTGGGGTAGGAAAAAAGGATAGGGTTTTAACACCCCGTCCTGCGGACACCCCTCTTTTAAGAGGGGAATTTTTTATAATTATATTTTTTTGTTTTTGATGATAATTCTTGCATAGACCTCTTTTCCATTTAATGAAAATCTTTTTCCATAATTTGGATTATCTTCTATATATCTATCTATTCCCAAAATCTCAAACTGGTCAGGGTTGCATTTATCCAAAAAAGTTATCGGAACACCCATATATCCAGCATAATCCATAGGAATATCTTTGGTTTTGCTTACTTCAATGGCATTATAATTATCGTATTTTGGATAATCATTTTCATTATACGTTTTATATAAAACCAATTCTTCGTGGCGTTTGTCGTGGTCAAGATTCGTGAACCACCTAACACCTTTTACCTTAATAAACTTTTTCCCATTATCATCAATCCGATACCCTGCTGCGTTTAAAGGATAATTATCAGGCACTCCAAATTCTCTATCGCCACTTGAAATACTCGGTCCCAACCAAAGTTTATTTTCTTTTATCAATTTAAAAATTTCCTTATAGCTAATAGCATTTACATTTCCTATAATCAAAAACTTTTTATCGTATTTCACAAGTTGAGCAACATACTCACGAAAGAGCGAAAACGGCGGATTTGTTACCACAATATCGGCTTCTTTAAGCAAATCAATACATTCTTTACTACGGAAATCGCCATCGCCTTTGAGGTGTTTTACTTCTATTTCGGTATCATCGGGAGTGGCGTTGTGGTTTTTGTCGCCTTCGTAAATCAGATAAACCGCTTTTTCGGAAGAATTATCGCTAAAAAGGTCTATTTCTTGGCTTTTATAACAGGTAGCTACGAGTTTTTTCAGCCCCAAACTCTCAAAATTAAACGAAAAATAATGAAAAAAGTTGCTTACACGCGGGTCATCGCAGTTGCAATAGACTACTTTGTCTTTAAAATGGGCTTTGTAATGCTTTAATTCGTTTTCAATATCGGAAAGTTGGGTGTAAAATTCATCATTTTTACCTTTTTTTGCTTTGTGTAGATTGCTATTTGCCGTATTTTTTGCCATATCATAAGGGATTTTTGAAGTTTTAACCCTTACCAAAAGCATAAAAAAAGAGCGTGACTGTTCTTTCTGTGCTTATTTTACTCCGTTAGCCGACCAAAGCATAGTAGATAAATAAGCACGAACAGTTCACGCCCTATACGGACGCGAACCCTCGTGGTCTTATTCCCATCTACTTTATAAAATTTGGTCGTTTACGGAGTAGAGAATAAGAGCTAAAAGCTCGTTAAAATTATATGTTAGTTTCTATGTTTTTCTTATAATCTATTGATATTTAATTTTTTATATATTTTCTAATGTAGAGACGCAATGCGTTGCGTCTCTGTTTTTATTTTCATTACATTATTTCTGCCCCTCAATCCATTTTCGTGCGTTTACGAAAGCCTCCAACCAAGGCGACACCTCATCGTGGCGATTTTCAGGGTAGTTCGCCCAGTTCCATTGGAAGATAGAACGCTCAATATGAGGCATCATCACCAAGTGGCGACCCGTTTTGTCGCACAGCATTGCCGTGTTGTAGTCCGAGCCGTTCGGATTGGCAGGATAGCCCTCGTAGGCGTATTTCGCAACGATATTATACTGATTTTCAGCCTCTGGCAAATTAAATTTCCCTTCACCGTGCGAAATCCAAACCCCAAGCGTCGCCCCTTCCAGCGAAGAAAGCATCACCGAATTATTCTTCTGAACCGTAACCGAAGTAAATCCGCTTTCGAGCTTACCGCTGTCGTTATGAAGCATTTTTCCGTGTGTAGTATACTCAGGATGAATCAGTTCCAACTCCATAAAAAGCTGACAGCCGTTACAAACCCCCACCGAAAGCGTGTCGTTTCGTTTAAAGAAATTGTCCAACGCCGTTTTCGCTTTTTCGTTGTAAAGAAACGCCCCAGCCCAACCTTTGGCACTTCCCAGTACGTCCGAATTTGAAAATCCGCCCACCGCTCCGATGAACTGAATGTCTTCTAAGGTTTCACGCCCCGAAATCAAATCCGTCATATGCACGTCCTTCACATCAAAACCTGCCAAATACATCGCATTTGCCATTTCTCGCTCCGAATTACTTCCTTTTTCGCGAATTACGGCTGCTTTCGGACGTTTTCCAGTCGGAATTTCAGGTTTTTTACCTGTAAAATGACTTGGAAATACAAAATGAAGCGGTTGTTCCGAATAATTTTGGTATCTTTCCGTAGCTTTTTCGTTTTTCGTTTGCTTTGAATCCAACAAATAAGAGGTCAAATACCACAAATCTCGCAATTCCGATACCGAAAACGATAATTTTGCATCAAAATTCGTAATATTCAACGTATCCGATTGCGTTACTTTTCCTATTTTGAAGAAAGGTACATTTTGTGCGTTCAAATAGCTTTCTACTTCGCTATCTGCCTGAAACACAATACCTATATTTTCAGAAAACAACAATTTGATAGTATCTTTTTCGTTTAAAGCCGAAAAATCAAAACTTGCTCCCAAATCGTTTTCTGCAAAACACATTTCCAGCAAAGTTGTGATAAGTCCGCCGCTGCCTATGTCGTGTCCTGCTTGTATTTTCCCTTGATTTATAAGGTGTTGCACTGCGTTGAATGCTTTTTTAAAGGCTTCCGCATCTTTTACCGTAGGGGCTTCGTTGCCTATTTTATTGATGATTTGGGCAAAAGACGAACCGCCCAATTTAAAGTCGTCTTGCGAAAGATTGATGTAATAAATATTTCCGCCGTTGCGTTTCAGCACAGGTTCTACCACTTTGGTAATATCGGTGCAATTCGCTACGGATGAGATAATTACAGTTCCTGGGGCAATTACATCTCCGTTTGGATATTTTTGCTTCATCGAAAGCGAATCTTTCCCTGTCGGAATGTTGATTCCCAGCTCGATAGCAAAATCCGAACAGCCTTTTACAGCCTCATACAAACGAGCATCTTCGCCTTTGTTTTTACACGCCCACATCCAGTTGGCAGAGAGCGAAACGCCTTGCAAACCATTTTTCAGCGGAGCCCACACAATGTTTGAAAGTGCCTCGCCGATAGCGTTACGGCTTCCTGCCACAGGGTCGATAAGTGCCGTAAGTGGCGAATGACCGATGGTGGTAGCTACGCCCTCTTTGCCTTTGTAGTCCAACGCCATAACGCCCACATTATTAAGCGGTAACTGCAACGCTCCTACGCATTGTTGCTTGGCTACGCGTCCGCCCACACAGCGGTCTACTTTGTTCGTAAGCCAATCTTTACAAGCCACAGCCTCTAATTGCAACACTTGCTCTAAATATGATTTTATGTTGTTTTGCGAATAGTGTAATTCTTCGTAAGAGGTTGATACAGAAGTATCTTCCATAATGGTTTTAGGCGAACTTCCGAACATATCCGAAAGGGCAAAATCCATTGGTTTTGATTTTTTCTTGTCGGAAGAAAACGAAAAACGCTTGTCCGAAGTAACGTCTCCCACCTCATACATCGGGCTTCTTTCGCGTTCGGCTATGGCTCTTAGCTTGGTAATATCTTGATTTCCAATAACTAACCCCATTCGCTCTTGCGATTCGTTGCCGATAATTTCCTTGTCGGAAAGCGTTGGGTCGCCTACGGGCAGTTTGTCCAAATCGATTTTTCCGCCTGTTTCTTCGATAAGTTCCGACAAGCAGTTTAGGTGTCCACCTGCACCGTGGTCGTGAATGGAAACAATCGGATTTTCGTCCGACTCTACCATTGCACGAATGGCGTTGGCAGCACGTTTTTGCATTTCAGGGTTCGACCGCTGAATCGCATTTAGCTCAATTCCAGAGCCAAACGCCCCCGTATCGGCAGAAGAAACGGCAGCTCCTCCCATTCCGATTCGGTAATTTTCGCCTCCCAAAATCACGATTTTATCGCCCGCTTTGGGTTTGTGTTTTATCGCTTGATTTTTCTTTCCGTAACCGATTCCGCCCGCAAGCATAATCACTTTGTCGAAGCCCAATTTACGTGCATCTTCCTCGTGTTCAAAGGTTAAGACCGAACCAGCGATGAGCGGTTGTCCGAATTTATTTCCGAAATCAGAAGCTCCGTTCGAGGCTTTGATAAGAATATCCATTGGGGTTTGGTACAGCCATTGGCGTTCGTCCATTGCTTTTTCCCACGGACGATTTTCCTCCAAACGCGAGTACGAAGTCATATACACGGCGGTTCCAGCCAAAGGCAACGAACCCTGACCACCCGCCAATCGGTCGCGAATTTCGCCTCCAGAACCCGTAGCCGCTCCGTTGAAAGGCTCTACCGTAGTGGGAAAATTGTGGGTTTCGGCTTTGAGCGAAATCACCGACTCGAAATCTTTGGTGGTAAAGAAGTCGGGCTTATCGGCGGTTTTCGGTGCAAATTGCTCTACCACAGGACCTTGAATAAACGCTACGTTGTCTTTATACGCCGAAACGATTTCGTTCGGATGGGTTTCAGAAGTTTTTTTGATGAGTTTGAACAGCGAAGTTGGTTTTTCTTTGCCATCGATAACGAATGTTCCGTTAAAGATTTTGTGTCGGCAGTGTTCCGAGTTGATTTGCGAGAAGCCAAACACCTCAGAATCAGTAAGTTTTCTACCTAATTTTTGGGATAATCTATTGAGATAATCCACTTCTTCAGGGCTAAGAGCCAGACCTTCTTGCAGGTTGTAGGCTTCGATATTTTCGATTTC
Source organism: Capnocytophaga sp. (assembly GCA_030523915.1). GTDB lineage: Bacteria > Bacteroidota > Bacteroidia > Flavobacteriales > Flavobacteriaceae > Capnocytophaga. The sequence goes on from JAUNHN010000009.1 coordinate 37,184, forward strand.
CAGAATCGGTTCAGGGGTGATATTCACGGTGAAAATTTCTTGGTGAATGCCGTTATATTTTTGGAAAAGCATCGGGTCGAAGTCGGTAAAATCTTCCGCAACTTGGTTAAATTCTTCGATACGGCTAATCCCTTGAATGCCCATATTTTGGGTAATTTCTACGGCGTTCGTACTCCACGGCGTAACCATCACAGCACGAGGTCCCACAAAAAAGCCCTCTAACGAAAGAGCCTCAATCTTTGTAGCTCCCCCAAAAAGCCAGTTGAGCTTGGTGGTGGTTTCTTTAGAAAGTTCCGCAGTGGTCTGCACTGCATACAGCGTTTGGTTTGAATTTTTAAAGAAGTGTATCATTTTATTGATAGGTTTTAAGGGACAAATTTAGACAAAAAAACTGAATTGTGAAATGCTAAAAAACGATTTTTTCAGTTATAAACTTCTTCTTGCCTATCAGTACAACAAAAAACCTTTAAATGAAATTTTAATTCGCTGAAATAATTTTTAATTTTTTCTTGTACATTTCGTATAAAAATAATATTTTTGCCTCAAAAAATAAATTTTAACATATTTTTCAAACCATAACACAAAAATCATTGAAATTTAATCAACCAAAAATACTGTGGTTTTAAGCAAAAAGCACTATAAAACTAAATGAGATTATACATTATTTTTTAACAACATTTATATCACTAAAATTATGAATGCACAAGTAAAACATTTTTTAGAAGAAGTAAAAAAAAGAAACAGCAATGAGCCTGAATTTCTACAAGCAGTACAAGAAGTAGCCGAAGCACTAATTCCTTATATCGAAGGAAATGAAAAATATAAAGGCAAAAAATTATTAGAGCGAATGGTAGAACCTGAGCGTGTAATTATGTTTCGTGTGTGCTGGGTCGATGACAAAGGAGAAACTCAAGTAAACCGTGGCTATCGTGTACAAATGAATTCAGCCATAGGACCTTACAAAGGAGGGCTTCGCTTTCATCCTACTGTTAATTTAGGAATGCTTAAATTTTTAGCGTTTGAACAGACTTTCAAAAACAGCCTTACTACACTTCCTATGGGAGGGGGAAAAGGAGGTTCAGATTTCGACCCGAAAGGAAAATCTGATAACGAAGTAATGCGTTTTTGTCAAGCATTTGCTACCGAATTATCCCGACATATTGGAGCTGACACAGATGTACCTGCGGGCGATATTGGGGTTGGAGCTCGTGAAATAGGATTTCTATTCGGGCAGTATAAACGCTTAAGAAACGAATTTACAGG
>JAUNHN010000131.1 GCA_030523915.1 Capnocytophaga sp.
TGGGTAATTGTACTATCTTTGTTTTTCATCAGTCCGTCTACTACTTTTGTAGCTTTTCCTGCGGTAGTAGAATCTGTTTTCGAGGAAACTAAGTTTTTTAGAGCGTCAGTTCCTTTGTCTTTTAGATTATTAATTTGATTTGTAGCTACTTGCGTTGCCAAATTAGTTATAGCTTGTTTCATATCGGTTGATACTTTGGGAGATTTAAATGTACCTCCTACGGTAGCAATTACTGGGATATTTTCTATTTTCTTTTGGTTTTCGGGGGTTAGTTTTGTAAGTAATGAATTCGCTTCATTGCCTAACATTTGTGGAGGGACATTAAAGGTCAGTTTATAGTCCATTAGTTGGTCAAAACCGTGCGAACCGTCTACATTGATAGCTACATCTTTGTAATTCAAGGTAAAAGGTTTAATTTTCACTTTACCATCTTCAAAATTGACCGATGCTTTTAGGTCTTTCAAATTCAAATTAGAAAGATTTAATCCTGAAAAATGTGAATTTAAAGACGAAAGCAATGGAGATTCTTCACTTTTTACTTTAGAATCGATTAATGAAGCCAATAAATTTCCTGAAATCGTATTTAGATTCGGAGTGAAATTATCATTTAACTTTCCACTGACATTAATATTGGTATTAATTAATCCTTGAACTACTTTGGCAATAGGAGCTATTTTAGAAAGCATTTCAATTTGTGTAAAAGTTTCAAAAATATTTAATTTGTTCATTGCCAGACTCATATCAAACGACGGTGTAGCCTCTTTGGTAGAAACCGTTCCGCTGATAGCAATACCCCCTCCGAAAATATCGGATTTTAAATTTTCTAAATGTATTTTTTCATCTTTAATGATGAGTTTTCCCGCTACATTTTTAAGATGTAAATTATCGTAAATTACTGTATTTGCAGTAGCCGTTAGCGTACAATCCAAAAATGCTGGAACTTTCAGAGAACTTTTGTCTGTCGTGTTTTCAGGTGTGGAATTTGTTGTTTTTGTAGGAGTTTCAGAAGGTTTTTCGGCAGAAGAAGGCTGCATAAAGTCATTAACCGCTAATTTGTTTGAATTCATATTGAAATTCCCTTTCAAAATTTCTTTTTTGAATAAAAAACCATACAAATTATCAAATCTTCCGTGCAAATTGATGTCAGATTCCCCTGTTTTGGCTGTAAATTTGCTTAATTCTATATGTGAAGGGCTGAAATTAACTCCAGCTTCATCAATATGAAAAGGTTTTATAAACTCTTCACCTTCATATACAAATTGTTGCAGACCAATGTTTCCTTCGCTTTTTATATTTTGATATTGTTGTTTTTCTACCGAATTCATATCCATTTGTGCAGAAACATTCATTCGTAGAATTCCAGACAAATTTTTGTCCAAAGAGATAGGATATGCTTGTGAAAGATTTTTTAGGTTGATAACTCCCTTTAAATCAGTATCTACGAATGGATTTTCGATTACATTACTCACTTTGGCTTTTGCTGCAAAATGGTCTTGGTCAATCGTCATTGTGAATTTGTTTAGATCTACTTTGGTATCGTTCAAGATGCCTGTTGTGTTATTTACCTTTAAGTCAATATTAATATTTTGGATAGTTTTAGGTAAATCAGGATATTTTAAAGATGCGTTCTCAGAAAACATTTCGATGCCAAAAGTCGGAAATTTCTCTCCTATCATATCTCCTTTTACGTTTCCGCTTACCGTAAAATTACCTGTAGTTTTCACATTTTCAATACTTTTGGAATATTGTTCAGGGATTAGGGCTAAGAAATTTTGAAACGAAGAAGAAGGTGTACTGAAGGTGAGGTCATAACGTTGTCCTTCGTCCAAAAGTTGAATAAATCCGTTGAAAACCAAATCCAATCGGTTTACCACAGCTTTATTTTCTTTGAATGTATATTTCTGTTGGTTCAAATCAATACCCAAGATAGCGTCCAAAGCAATAGGAATTTTATTCATAAAATTACTATTATCCATTGAAAAAGAGACCTTTGCAGTACTTTTTGTATCTAAATCTAAGATTTCGTTTGCAAAATTTCCTTTTCCTTGATGATTGATTTCGTCAACTACTAAAAGGAGATTTCCGTCGTCATCTTTGAACGTAAATTTCATATTTTCAACGGAATACGACTGAATTTCCATCTCAAAAGGTTTTGATTCAGTATCGTCGGTCTTGGCTTCAGATGGAAGGGCAATATCATAATTTCCGTTGCCTTTATCATTAAAATGGATAAGCACAGAAGCATTTTTCAAATCAAAGCCTAAAATATTATAATTTCCTGAAATTAAGTCTTTTAAACTGATTTTTAAATTCATTTTTTCAGCTGAAAATAGTGTGTCTCCTACGAAAGGCTCTTTATTTACAATATTAAAATTAGTTACGGAAACATCTACCTTTGGAAAACTACGGAACAAACTCAGCGAAACATCTTCCAAAGAAGCTACTGCATTAATGTTTTCATTAACCATAGCAATAGCTTTTTCTTTAATGGTATCTTTGAAAAAATAAGGAATAGCAATCATAGCTAATATAAGTATAATCAATATAATACCACCTATTTTCAAAAAATTTTTAAATATTTTCATTGCGTTTTTATATTTTAATATTATTGATTTTTATGAGAAATTATTTTTTTCTTCGGTTGAGGACACGATATTCTTCATAACAATTACTAATGGCTTCAAGTATTTGCAGGTCATTGGCAGTCATAATAAAGTCATTGGAATAATTACACGAACGAATGATGTCTTCTAATTCATTTCGGCTTACTTGTAGTAATTCTAATAGCGTTTCTCGGTCATATCTACCTGATAGTGCATCGCTTAGCTTATTATCTTCACGCATTTTTTGTAATTTACGCATTTCTTGTCCTTTGGAACTAAAGGTACGATAGAGTAAGTCTGCTGGGTTAAAAATTGCACTAAACACTCGCCCTACGGCACTACTTTTTGTTCCACTTTCATAACCGATTTCTAAACCAGAAATGCTATAACGTTTGTTATCATTTATCGGAACATTTTTAGCATCAATATCTAAATAACCTGTTAGTTTATAAGGAGTTATAACTACTTCTTCTAATGCATACGCTAACTCAGTCATTCCTATTTTTGTGCCAGAAAACCGAATCATATCATTTGTAACGCGTACTTTCATTGATTTGTAGCCCAAAAAAGAAAGGTACAAAGTATCATTAACTGCCGCCCGAATGGTAAAATTACCATCATTATCAGTAGTAGTTCCTGTAACCTTATTTAGGTTTAGAACATGTACATTTGCAAGTTCTTTATTGGTTTGCACACTGAATACATTTGCTTGAACTTCAGCCTCTTGTGCATTAGCCAATTGGATAAATAAGATTGTTAGTGCCAATAGTATTTTTTTCATATTACACATTTTTATTGCAACTTCATTATTTATTAATATAGTGTCTCCCAAAGGATAAAGATATAAAATTAAAATAAATAATAGAAAGAATATTTCATTTTTTGTTTTTATTTAACAAATTTTGTGGAGTATTAGAAAATAAATCCTCTTGTAAAAAATGTAGTGTTGTTGCAAAAAATATGAGATACAAGAAAAAGTAAGGACTTTTTTGTCAGGCTGAGCGAAGTCGAAGCCTAAAAATTTCGACTTCGCTCAAGGCTTCGACTTCGCTCAGCCTGACACTAAAAATCATAATCATACTTTTTTATAACACTACTAAAAATGTTATTTTTCTAAAATTTTAAAAGAAATGAAAAAGAGTGAAGTTATATTCACTCTTTTTTATTACTTTCTGCGTTTTCTCTTGTTATTTAACACTTTTTCAAACATTTGCGAAGCCTTTTGTTCTCGAGATTTACTTTTTGATGATTTTCTCTCACGTTGTCCTTTTGAGGAGCGAGTGTCTTCGTTTCTTTTGCTGTTTCGTGTATTTTTATTTTTCTCTTTTTGACCTTTTCGGGCATTTCTTCCTTCTTGTTTTGATGAAATTTCTACATTAATAAAACGTCCATCAAGTTGGAAATCATTAAAGGTATCCATCACTAAATCAGCAAATTCACTTTCGGTATTGAAGAAAGAAAAACTGTTTTTGACATCTACTTTGAAGATATCATCTTTGCCTAAATCAAGAATAGCTTTAAGAAAATCTTTCAGGGTTTTCCAGTCGTAACCATCTCGTTCACCGATATTTATGAAGAATCTTACTTCATTACTATCGGTCGCATCATCTCCTTTTTCTTTTCCTTCAGACGAATTCAAATCGGCTGTGTTTTTATAATAATTAAAGAAGCGATTGAACTCTACTGCAACCATTTTTTTAATAAGTTCTTCTCTATCTAACCCCTGAAGTACATCGTAAATAGCTGGTAAATAATCTTCTATGGCTTGGTCTACATTGATGTTTTTGATATTATTAGCCAAATGATATAGCTGAATTTCACATATTTCGATACCACTTGGAAGTTTTTTGAGTTCGAAAGGTTGTTGGATTATTTTCTCAATGGCTTTTATTTTTTTTACTTCACTTTTTGGAATAATGACCATTGATACCCCTGATTTTCCAGCACGTCCTGTACGTCCGCTTCGGTGTGTATAAGTTTCAATCTCATCAGGAAGCTGATAATGAATAACGTGTGTAATGTCATCTACATCAATTCCACGAGCAGCAACATCGGTAGCAACAAGCATTTGTATCTGTCTGGCACGGAATGCTTTCATTACCAAATCACGCTGATTTTGGCTTAAATCTCCATGTAGAGCAGCTGCGTTGTATCCATCTTCAATAAGTTTTTCAGCAACGGTTTGTGTATCTTTTTTGGTACGGCAGAAAACTACTGAAAAAATATCAGGATTCGCATCAGCCAATCGTTTTAAGGCTTCGTATCTGTGGCGACCATTGACCATATAGAATTCGTGGCGAACCGTGTTAGATGCCTGATTTTTACTCCCAACGGTGATTTCCAATGGTTTGTGCATAAATCGGCGAGCTATTTTCGCTACCTCATTAGGCATTGTAGCCGAAAAAAGCCATGTGTTCTTCGTTTCGGGCGTGTGTGATAGAATGGCTGTTATATCTTCGTAAAAGCCCATATTTAGCATTTCATCAGCTTCGTCCAAAACACAAATATCAATATTAGAGATATTTACTAAATTTCGGCGAATCATATCCTGCATACGTCCAGGTGTAGCAACGATAATTTGCGCTCCTTTTTTCACGTTACGTGCTTGTTCCTCAATGCTTGCTCCACCATAAATAGCTACGATGTTCATTTTTGGGATATACTTAGAGTATAACTTTAATTCCGAAGCTATTTGTAAGCATAATTCACGTGTGGGAGAAAGTATAAGCCCTTGTGTATCACGACTTTCGTTGTCTATTTTCTGTAAAAGAGGAAAGCCAAAAGCTGCCGTTTTCCCTGTGCCGGTTTGTGCCAAAGCTACCATATCGGTATTTTCAGAAAGTAGTGCAGGAATTGCTTTTTGTTGTATTTCAGAAGGAATTTCAAAGCCCATATCTGTAATGGCTTTGACCATAGGCTCATTAAGCCCTAATTGTTCAAATAAACTCATATTAAATTTTCTACGCGACAAAGGTAGTAATTAATTATAAAAGAATTGCAATTTTTTAAGTTTTATTATTTGAAATTGTTTTTGAAAAATTTTTTTTGATACAAAAGATGGTTTTAAAATTAGGGAAATACGAGCTTTTTATTAATTTTGCCTCAAAAAAAGAGGTGATACAATTAATACGTTATTTACTTGCTCCTATTGTGGTAATTTATGGGATAATAATTAGGTTACGTCATTGGGGGTATGATTATGGGTTGTTTAAATCAGTAAGTTTCAGTGTGCCAACTATTTGCGTGGGTAATATAAGTGTGGGAGGTACAGGTAAAACCCCAATGGTGGAATATTTGATACGACAATTATTGCCTCATTATAGGGTGGGAGTTGTCAGTCGAGGATACAAACGAAAAACCAAAGGACAAGTATTGGCTGATGCAAATTCTACTGTTTATGATTTGGGTGATGAACCTTTTCAATTTTGGAAAAAATATCCTGAAATCAGTTTAGTGGTTGATTCTGACCGTGTTAATGGGATTGATAAGTTGATGAATCTCCCCAGTTCACCAGAGGTAATACTTCTTGATGACGCATTTCAGCATCGCAAAGTAAAAGCTCAAAAAAATGTATTACTTACAGCTTACAACGATTTATATACAGATGATTACCTTCTGCCAATGGGAAATTTGAGAGATATAAAAGCAAGGGTTTCTAATGCTGATGTGATAGTGGTAACAAAGTGTCCTTCAAACATTTCCGATACAGAACGCTCTCAAATAGTACAAAAAATACAACGAAAACC
>JAUNHN010000010.1 GCA_030523915.1 Capnocytophaga sp.
GTTGTTAGAAAAAAGATAATTATTCCGTATATAGGAAACAATATCGGATAAAACAAAAATGATATTATCGTAGCAAAATACTTCACGTTTATTAAAAATTTACTTTTTTTGCATTCCAAATTTGAGAATGATACTTAACAATTGCCCATAGAAGCAAAAGATTTTTTATTCTTCTTTTCTTATATATTTTTCACTTTGTCCTACAATCTCACTTTCCTATCATTCGTTTCAGTTCGTTGAGTTTCATCAAGGCTTCTACTGGGGTAAGTGTGTTGATGTCGATTTGGGTAATTTCGGTTTTAAGTTCTTCCAGTAGTGGGTCGTCTATGTTAAAAAAGCTGAGCTGCACCTCTTTTTGAACCGATTTCAAGGTTTCGGTAGTTGTAGAAGAAGAATGCGAATCCTCCAATTTTTTTAGGACTTTATTGGCTTTTTGGATAACAAATTGAGGCATTCCTGCCATTTTCGCTACGTGAATCCCAAAACTATGTGCCGAACCTCCTGACACTAATTTTCTTAAGAAAAGTACGCTGTCTTTGGTTTCTTTGACCGATACGTTGAAGTTTTTAATACGCTCAAAACTTTCGGTCATTTCATTAAGTTCGTGATAGTGCGTTGCGAATAGCGTTTTGGCTTTCGACGGATGCTCGTGCAGATATTCGGCTATTGCCCAAGCTATCGAAATGCCGTCATAGGTGCTTGTTCCGCGACCGATTTCGTCCAAAAGTACTAAACTTCGCTCCGATATGTTGTTCAAAATCAACGCTGCTTCGTTCATTTCCACCATAAAAGTAGATTCGCCCATCGAGATATTGTCGCTCGCTCCTACGCGTGTGAAAATCTTATCCACAATCCCAATTTGTGCCGATTCCGCAGGAACAAAACTTCCGATTTGAGCCAGTAGTACAATCAATGCCGTTTGCCGTAAAATAGCCGATTTACCCGACATATTAGGGCCTGTAATCATTATAATTTGCTGAGTATCACGGTCGAGATATACATCGTTGGCAATGTAAGGCATTCCTACGGGCAATTGTTTTTCTATTACTGGATGGCGTCCGTCTTTGATGTTCAACACAAAGGATTCGTCCATTTCAGGGCGATTGTAGTTGTTTTCTATGGCGAGTTGAGCAAATCCGCAAAGGCAATCAAGCTGACCGATGAGCGTTGCATTTGCCTGAATTTGAGCTATATACTCATTTACGAAAGATACTAATTCTGTGAAAATCGTCTGTTCTAACTGTGCTATTTTTTCTTCCGCACCTAATATTTTGGTTTCATATTCTTTGAGTTCCTCAGTAATGTATCGCTCAGCACTCACTAAGGTTTGTTTGCGAATCCATTCGGCAGGGACTTTGTCTTTATGCGTATTTCGCACTTCAAAATAATACCCAAAAACGTTGTTATTATCAATTTTTAAGGACGGAATCCCTGTGCGTTGCGTTTCGCGTAAAAGCATATCGTCTAAATAGGATTTGCCTGATTTTGAGAGGTTTCTAAGCTCGTCCAAATCGGCTGAAAATCCGTTGGCAATGGCATTCCCTTTGAGGATATTCACGGGAGCATCGTCAAAAAGTGTGCTTTTTATCCGCAGACAGAGTTGTTCGCAGGCGTGTAGTCGGTCACCCAGCATTTTCAGATGTTGGTTGTCCGAAAGCATACAAAGTTGCTTTATCGGCGGAATGGCTTCTAACGACATTCGCAGTTGCACCACCTCTCGGGGCGTTACTTTTCCTGTGGCTACTTTGGATATAAGTCGCTCAATATCACTGATTTTAGCGATTTGTTCTTTGACTTTGTGCAGCGTGTCGATATGCTGAATTAGGTGAGCTACCACTTCGTGTCGTTGTTCAATTTGGTTTATTTTTTTCAGCGGAAGTGCCAACCATCGTTTCAGGGTACGGCTTCCCATTGCCGATGTGGTTTTGTCAATAACGTCCAACAGCGTTACCGACTGGCTTGACGTGCCTGTATAAAGCTCTAAATTTCGGATAGTAAACTTATCGAGCCATACGTAAGCATCTTCTACGATACGCTGAATGGAAGTGATATGTTGCAGTCTATTATGTTGTGTTTCAGACAGATAAAAAAGAATCGACCCTGCGGATAGAATGGCTTCCGAAAGCTCATCTATGCCAAAACCTTTGAGGGAATTGGTCTGAAAATGCTGGGTAAGTACCTGATTTGCATAATCTTGCTTATACACCCAATCTTCCAAAAAGAAAAGATGAAAATCCTCTCCGAAGCTGTCTATAAAATCTCTTTTTTGGCTTTTTGCAATTAGGACTTCGCTTGGTTTGAAATTCTGTAACAGCTTGTCAATGTAGAGTTTATCGCCTTGTGCTACTAAAAATTCGCCTGTGGAAATGTCCAAAAAAGCAACACCGTTGGTAGTTTTTCCAAACCAAAGTGAAGCTAAAAAGTTGTTTGATTTTGAATGAAGTATATCATCATTCAGAGCGACCCCAGGCGTAACAAGCTCTGTAACACCACGTTTCACAATGCCTTTGACCATTTTAGGGTCTTCCAACTGGTCGCAAATAGCCACACGATACCCCGCTTTGACGAGTTTGGGCAAATACGTGTTTATGGAATGATGCGGAAAGCCTGCCAATTCGGTGCGTTCGCTACCATTATTTCGGTTAGTAAGCACAATATCAAGTACTTGAGCGGTTTTGACAGCATCTTCTCCAAAGGTTTCGTAAAAATCGCCTACTCTAAAAAGCAACAACGCATCAGGATATTTTGATTTTATCTGATTGTATTGCTTCATCAAAGGTGTTTCTTTCGTAGCTTGTTTTGACACGGGTTTATTTTTTGGGTTTGTTATTATTTAAAACAGAAGTGTTTAGTATTTTTCGTATTTTTTGTTTGCTTTTTCGCGTGATGTAATTCTTATTGAAATAGAAAAGAATTAGCACTAATCCTATAAAAATAAAAAATAGACAAATAAATAAATATATTGATGAAAAAAAAGTGTTAAAATATAAAATTAAAGCAAATATTATTAAATTAATAAAAGCAAGTAATAAACTGGCTTTTCCGTGTGAAAGCCCTACATAATCAATCATCACGTGATGTATATGGTTTCTATCGGCTTTGAATGGCTTGCCGTGGCGTATGGTTCGTGTTATAAAAACTCGTGTAGTATCAAAAAATGGAATGAATACGATAGCCAATAATACCCACATTTTGTTTTCTGGATTGATATGAGCTTTTTTTAGTTCAAATGGGTCTAACGAAAGATATTTTAACGCCAAAGCACCGATTATAAAACCTACAACCATAGAACCTGTATCTCCCATAAAAATTTTCTTTTTAGAGGATAAATTATATCGCAGAAAAGCTAACAAAAAGCCAATACATAAAAACGAAAATAACAAATAGTAATCATTTTCAGACATATAAAAAACGTACGCAAAACAAGTAAAAATCACAATTCCTACCATCGCTGCCGAGCCATTAATGCCGTCAATTAAATTAAATGAATTGACAATAGACATCACTATAAAACAACTGAAAAAAATTGAAATCCAATAAGGTATTTCGTTAATCCATAGGAAATTATCCAATGATTGTATATGCAATTCTGTTCCGAAAAACAAGATGAATGTTCCTAAAATCTGTCCTATGATTTTTGTACTCGGATTTACCCCTGCAAGGTCATCTTTAAGCCCCAAAAAGAACATCATACTTATACCCGAAACCATATTAACCGCCATATAGTCTGAGTCGTAATTTTTTATAAAGAAAATTGTGAATATAACACTTACATAAAAAGCGATTCCGCCCATCGTGGGGGTGCGGTCAAAATGAGAACTACGCTCGTTAGGATTATCCATTAGGTTTCGGTATTTAACCACATAGATAATACCTGGGAGAACTAAGTAACTCACCAGAAAAGAAAATATAAAAATTCCTACCGCAGCAACCTCTAAACTATTTAATAATGTAAGTATATTCATAAATTAACACTTCATTCAGCAAAGATATAGAAATATAAACAAATGCTATAATTTTACATCAATTTTTTACACCGAACGTTATTTAATTAAAACTCTCTTACCTTTATTTCCTTGCATAAATCACTCGCAATAAGATTTTCTTGCCCTTTTTTGTGAGCAACTTTGTCGCCCGCTTGCCCATGCAAAAAAACTCCTAATATACTTGCTTTTAATGGGTTATATCCCTGAGATAGCAATCCTGTGATAACTCCAGTTAATACATCGCCACTACCTGCTGTAGCCATACCTACATTGCCTGTGGAATTGACCCAGCAATGCTCTCCATCGGTTGTTATAGAGTAAGCATCTTTAAGAATTAAAATTACCTGATATTCTTTGGCAAACCTTTTAGCTTTTTCTATTTTATCAAAATCATCTTTCCAAGCCCCTATAAGTCGTTCCAATTCTTTGGAGTGAGGTGTTAAAATGGCATTTTTGGGAAGTTTATTCAGTTTGTCAGGGTGCTGAGCTATCAGGTTTAACGCATCGGCATCAATTACAAAGGGAATTTCTGCAAAACGTTCAAACAGAGCAAATAAAAAGGAGGCTGTTTGAGGCTGAGTTCCCATTCCTACTCCTATGCCTATTGCCGAAGGGGTAAACGATATTTCGGTAGGCGATAGAAATTTTTTCCCCGCAGAAGTTATTACCATTGCCTCAGGTACAGCGGTTTGAAGAATTTCATATCCACATTGAGGCACAAGAGCAGTCAAAAGTCCTGCTCCTGAGCGTAAAATGGCAGTAGAACTAAGTACCATAGAACCTATTTTGCCGTAGCTTCCTCCTACAAGTAGAGCGTGTCCGAAAGTCCCTTTATGCGAAAATCGATTCCTTGGGCTGTATATTTTCTGAATTTCTTTTGATGTAACAAACTGAAATTCAGCATCTATGTTGCTTAAAAAAGTTCTGTCGAGTCCTATATCCAGAATTTCCCATTTTGGAATGTATTTTCCTGTTTGTGGTAATAAAAATATAAGTCGGGGCATCTGAAATGTCAGTACTATGGAGGGTTTTATGAAGATTTCATCGCTTAAAGGAACTTTATCCATATAAAATCCTGAAGGAATATCAATACTTACTATGTAAGATGCTGATTCATTGATTTTTTGGAAAATAGACTGAATCCACTCGGGGACATATCGGTTGAAACCCGCTCCAAAAACAGCATCTATTACCACACAATTTGCTAAACATTCAGGCACTTGCGAACATGTGTATAAATCGTTGATTTTTACCTTTTTATCTCGAATAACGCCTCCCAAACTTTTTAAAAAATCATCGGTAGGATTTTCATTGAAGTTCACGATGAAAACTTCTACATTGCGTTTGTTTTTGGCAAGCAGTCGTGCTACCGCCAATCCATCGCTACCGTTGTTTCCTACACCTGCGAAAATTATGATTTTTTTATCCAAATCAATATTATTCTGTAACCAGCCGAAAACCTCTTTAGAAGCTCTTTCCATTAGCTTTCTGCGGGTAATACGCTGCGTTTTTATGGTTTGTTGGTAGGCTTGTTGTATTTGTTCTGTAAATAGAATTTTCATATTTTTTGGTACTCCGAGATGGAATTAATTATCTTTTTTATTGAATTTTAATTCCTCAAAGGTATACCTTTTTAAAATAAAAACAAAATAATTCTCAAAAAATCAAAAAAAGAAGTTCCAAATTTCAGCAATGCTGAAATTTGGAACTCGTTAAAAATAAGGTCTTATTTATGTATTATTTTGATTTTTTGAGTTCTTGTTGGAACTCTTTGAACTGGGTCAATAAATTGTTATTGGCACGTATTAAAGCGTTGGTTTCTAACAATAAATTGAAATATAGTTTCGTGTTTTTTGGGCTTGTTTCTGAGGTTCGGATACGGTCTATTTGTTTTTGAACCATTCGTGAAACTTCTTGTTTTAGAGACTTACCTTCTTCTAAAATCATTCCCAAACTCATATAGTTTTCGCCTTTGAACGCCTTTGCTTCACTTTTGAAAAGCTGTTCCATACTATCAGAAATAGCTTTCAAATCCCGTAATTGATTGAATTTTAGATTTTTGTGGTTATTGTTTACGTGTTCATAACTATAACCTGTGATAGCACTTAGGGATTGTGCCATATCTTGCAAGTTGTCCAAAATCATAATGTAAAACTTACTCGAAGCTACAGAACTTTCATTAAGTGATTTGATAAAATAATATACATTACCTTTAAGTCCGTCGAGTTCTTTTTCGAGTTTTTTGGTAGTTTTTTTGTTTTTGGTAAGGCTTCCCAAATCTTGTGTGCCTAAATTGGTAACTACTTGAGTATAAAGGTCATCTATTTTTTCAATAGTTTCAGAAATATAATTTGAACTTTCTTTGATAACCCCATTGATGGTTGCCAAATCGGTTTGTTCAAATCGGTTTAGTTGATTAGCTTGTTTCTCTTTCTCTTTATTTTTGAATGCAATCGCACTTTTGAGCAACAAGAATCCAACCAAAAGTACCATTCCGATAAGTCCAATCACATCTCCATAATAAAGTACAAAAGCCACTAAAAAAGCTGACAAAAACGCTGCCGCCGCCGTCAAGAACCAACCTCCTACTACGTTTAACACACCTGCTACGCGGTATACGGCACTTTCACGACCCCACGCACGGTCTGCCAATGACGAACCCATTGCCACCATAAAGGTTACATAGGTAGTTGAAAGAGGTAATTTAAGCGATGTTCCCAAAGCAATTAAGCTACTGGATACCACCAAATTAACAGATGCACGAACCAAGTCAAACGCAGGAGCATCTTTTACATTTTCTTCTGGTTTTTGAAAACGCTTGTCGATTTTTTGAGCTACCGCACGCGGAACAACATATTCCACAGCGTTAGCAGTAACTACCGCCGTACGAACTACAAAACGCGAAAGCATATTTGATGCGAAACGCTCTTGACCATCGCCTTGATGCGAAAGGCTTACCTCTGTTTCAATCACATTACGTGCTTTTTTAGAGAACCAAAGTGTCAATACCATTACCGCACCTGCCAGAACAAGCAATATTGTAGGCGTTTGAGCTGCTCCTTTTAAGCCTTCCATCGTGAATTGTTCGGGAGATAAACCAGAGGCTTGCCACATTTCGAACGACTGCCACGCTGCAATCGGTACCCCGATAAAGTTTACCAAATCGTTCCCTGCAAATGCCATCGACAAACCAAACGTTCCTACTACAATAATAACTTTAAAGATGTTAATACGTAACTGAATGAATATCTGCGATAAAATAGTAAAAATAGCAAAACAGATAATCAGAATCCAATTGATATTTTGGTCTATCCATTCAAGAGTGTCCTTAGTGATGAACGAAACGCCTTTTAATCCTTTGAAAACAATGAAGTAAGCCAAAGCCGTGAGCGACAAACCTCCGAAAAGTCCGCCCGTAATTTGAATGTTTTTCTCATATCGGAAAGAGAATATCAAACGAGCCAAATACTGCACGATTGTCCCCACCGTGAAGGCAATCAATACCGAAATGAAGATACTATAAATAATTTGCCCTGCTTTTTGGGTGTTGATATATTCAAGTACCGAAACGATGCTTTGGTCATTGTTATACGTTTTGATAATCCCAACGCAAACCGCTGCTCCTAGCAATTCAAATACGATAGAAACCGTAGTAGAAGTAGGCAATCCTAAGGTGTTAAACAAGTCCAAAAGAAGTACGTCAGCGAGCATTACAGCCATAAACATCACCATAATCTCATTGAAATAGAATTGGGTAGGGTCAAAAATTCCGCTTCGGGCAATTTCCATCATACCGCTGGAAAAAACCGCCCCAACAGCAACCCCCAAACTAGCAACAATCATAATGGTACGCAAAGTTACCGCACGTGAACCCACTGCCGAGTTTAGGAAGTTTACAGCATCGTTACTCACCCCCACTACCAAATCTAAAATAGCGAGTGCGAACAACACAAATAGCATAAAAATGTATACTTGTTCCATACTAAAAATTTTGTTGCAAAAATATGTTAATCGGGAAAAATATATGTTACGTAATTGTTAACAATTATATTTGGAAGTTTATTTTTTTGATGTAATTTTTTAGTTTGTTTCAATCATTATTTATATATTCTAAGTTTTTCTTGCCCAGTTAAGTTATAGATTTTCTGGATGTTATGTAATACTTCTTTGAAATCAATTTCTAAATCAATTAAAAGCCCTGTTTTGAGGTCGAAAACCCAGCCGTGAACAGTAGGGAATTTGTTTTCGAGATAACTTTCTTGTACACAAGCCATTTTGATAACATTAATACATTGTTCTTGAACGTTTAATTCTATCAGTCGCCGATAGCGTAGGTCTTCGTTTTGAATAGAATCCAATTCTATTTGATGTAAACGATATACATCTCGAATGGTTCTCAGCCAAGGATTTAGTAACCCGAAGTCTTTGGATTGCATTGCAGCTTTCACGCCTCCGCACCCGTAATGCCCACATACTACGATATGCTTCACTTGCAGATGTTCTACAGCATACTGAATAACCGCCGTAGAATTCATATCCAATGTATTAACCACATTGGCAATATTGCGATGCACGAATACCTCTCCTGGTCCTAATCCCATCAGTTCTTCGGCAGTAACTCTACTATCAGAGCATCCGATGTACAAAAATTCGGGGTTTTGAGTTTCGGCTAATTCTTCAAAAAAGTTTGCATTTTCTCCTTTTTTCTTCTCTAACCATTTTTTGTTATTCTCGAAAATACGTTCGTATGAGCTTTGCATAAAAAATATTAAAACTATGTTAGCCACAAAAATAGAAAAAAAACACAGATAATACAAAAAATATTTATCTTTAACAGTAAGCTACTAGATTGTTCGTTTTAAAGTCGGAAATGATTGTAGTATAAAAGTAAAAGAGAGCAATTCGTTAAAATTACTCTCTTTTTTAAGATGTTTTATCTATATTTACAATGTTTTGCGTTAGTCTTTATATTTTTTTACTATATCTAACCAAGTGAATTTCAGTATTATAGTAGTAACAGCGAATACAGCCAATGACCACCACATTTTCGGATAATCGCGTATAAGTAAAAATATCGGAATCAGAATTTGGCTAGATTGCCACACAATTCCAATAACACAATTGCCCATATCTTTGTAGAAATTATAATTCTTACGAGCCGTAGTGTCTTCCTTGCGTAGTTGCAAATATACAGGATGCCACCAGCCCCACGGACGGATGTTTTTGTAAAAGTTCACCAGTACGTTCATATCTGTAGGTTTGGACAAATAAGTGCCTAATAAACAGCCAAGTAATGAAAATCCGAAGAAAATAGGAAACAAATAAATCGGTGGAATGTGTGCCAAATCATACAGCGATGTTCCTTCGGCAAAATTGCCTTTATTGGCATCTAAAATGAATTGTGCCGTAGCCACAACAAGCCCAGCGAGCATTCCCCAGAAATAGCCCCAGCCGTTAAATCGCCACCAAACCCATTTCAGAAAATTGGCAGCTACATATCCGCCAAATAAAGCACTTGTAATCCAAAGTGTAATTCCGTTAATAGACTCTGCAAAGAATCCCATAATAACCCCAAGAATTACAATCCCGAAAGAAGCCCAATAAGAAGCGTGAATGTAATGCTTGTCAGAAGCTGTTGGTCTAAAATATTTTTTGTAAATATCATTTACAATATACGCAGGTCCTGAGTTTACAAATGCAGAGAAAGTAGACATAAAAGCAGCCAAAAGCCCTGCCAATAACAAACCTTTAATGCCTACTGGAATGTGAAAATTTACTACTTTAGGCAAAATCGTTTCCAAATCATTAGTGGTGATTCCTCCTTGCATATCAGGAGCAATGTGAACCAATGCAATAACCACAACACCTCCAATGAGTAAATATCTCGGAATAAACAAAATAAGATTTGTAAAACCACTCATATACGAAGCCTCTTTTACATTTCGAGTAGAAAGAATACGCTGCATATCGTAACTCGGTGTGGGTCCTGCCACACTGGCAAAAAAGCCTTTCAGAAGAGACATCCCGATGAAAGCTCCAAACATTTTATATCCTTGTGTATCAATTAAATCATTGAAAGCCTTATATTTTCCGTCCCAAAACGGAGTTAGCTCTCTGCCGAAGAATATATTCTTCCATTCCTCAGGAATAATCGCTGTAATTTGTGCATCAGTAATAGTAAAAAACGCATATCCAGCTATTAAAATACCCGCCAAAACCATAATTCCGTATTGTAATACCTCGGTAGCAACCACAGAGAACATACCGCCTTTAATCGTATAAATCGTGGTAAGTAGAATGACAATGAGTGCATAAGCCTGTTCGGAGGTAAGTAACACAGTATTTCCTACTGCAAAAGTCATATCCCAAGGAAGAATAATAGTCATGAATTTGCCAACGCCTTCAAAGAAATAAGCAATAAAACCAATAGAAGTAATAATAGCAAAAATAGCAATAATAAGATGCGATGCCCGTCCAGCTTTATCATTGCCAAAGCGAGTCAGGATCCATTCAGAACCCGTCATAATATTTGACCTACGAATCCAAGCTGCAAGGAAAATCATCACGAAAATCTGATTCCATATAGGCCAAATCCACATAAACATAAAGCTCTTTACTCCATAGAGAAATAAAATCCCTACCATCCACGTGGTTCCTGCCACATCAAACATTCCCGAGCCGTTACTTAGCCCCAAATAGTACCATTTAATGGAATTTCCTCCTAAAAAATAAGAGTCCAGCCCTTTAGAAGCTCGTCTGGAAGTCCAAATCCCTACCCCGATGGTCAAAACAATGTAAAGAGCAACGATTAAAACATCTATTGAATTCATAATATTTATATTTTGGGTGATTAATCAATGAAAAAGATATTTTAAAGAACAGATTATCGTTAGTAAATCAAATTATTTGTATTTATCTAATCCTAAAAAGGATTTTTTATGTGCAAAATTCTTTTTAAGGAAACAAAAGTACAATTTTTTTAATATATCACAAAATTTTAAGATACTTTTGTATTTCCTGTCATTCCACCACTAAGAGCAAATTCCATTGCTTTATGAGCCGAAAGCCCTTCGGTAGGCTTTATATTTTCGGCATTAATTACAATAACCCAACCCGAAATGGCATAAGAATGAGGCAAATATACACTCACCATTCCTTCCATATTCGTAAAATCCATATTTTGCTGGGTCAAAAAGCCAATACGCCATATTTCAGGATTTTCCTGTACTTTTACCCAAACAGGATTATTGAATTTGCGATTATCGCCTACAAACGAAGTAAGCACGTCTTTTATTGAAGAATATATAAACTTAATTCCTGGTGTGCGTTCTAGCAAATAATTCAATCCGCTTACTAACAACCTGCCTAACAGGAACTTACTGCCAATAAATCCTATAAGTGTAGTGCCAAAAAGCACCAACGCAAACACAACCCCTGGGTATTTTCTTGAAATATCAGGAACAAGATTATCTACACTCGAAAAAATAGACCAGATTATCCAAATAGTTGTGCTTAAAGGACCTATGATTAATATCCCTTGCAGAAAATACCTTAAAAATACACCGAAGAAGTTATTGATTTTCATTGTTTTTCGGCAAAGGTAAGAAAACAAACGTAAATTAAAAATATCAAAAAGAATTTATGATGTAATTTGGGTGCATTATTTACCAAATTATGTAGGTTAAAAATAGGTTAAAATTATTGGAAAAGAAATTTTTCTTCTTTAAATTTGTCTCATCATTAATTTTATAACAAAAATTAGTATAATTATGCGTGTATTATTACTTTTATCAATTGCCTCAATGTTATGGGCTTGTAGTAAAAGCTCATCAGAGGACGAACAGCCTTTGGCTGATGACCAACTCTCTTTCACGATAGAAACAAGCGAGGGAGTGAATGTGAGTAATCTTCGGGTAGGAAACCAAATACCTATCGAACTAAAAGAAATTACAGACTCACAAGCGGAAGAGGGCTTAATTTATATGTTTAAGCCTATCGGCAATGATGCTACAAGGCATCAAGTTCTGGGAACGGATTACGCGTTTAAATTAAAAGAAGAGACATCTTTTAGAGATGTGTCGTATGTCGAAATCGTTACTAAGAATGATTTGCCAAAATTTGTAATTGTCCCGAAAGTACCTGGCACATTCCTGTTGGAATTCCAATTACAAAGGTATGACCCTAACACCAAAAAATTTGTAGGGAATCCTGTAAATAAGCAACTTGTATTTAACGTGGTGAAAATTAACTTCCATTTTCCTACTCAAGAGACAAGATCATCTGGAACATTTCGCCATTCTATACACAGACGAGATTTTAAATTCTCCATAGATGATGGAAATAGGGAGTATGACACTTACCTAAGTAATTATGCAAGTAGCAAAAGGTATGAATACATTACACATTACGATGGGCAAACCAAATCAGGAGAATTTTCCGTGGGAGGACAATACGAATTTCGGGATAATATCGAAACTAAAAAAGGTCCTATACCTATGAATGAAGTACCACAGACTGTAACCATCGAAATAACCCAATATCTACAAAATGGGCTTAAGAATATCATAAAATATGATAATGTACAACTGGAATATTAATCTAACAATAAATGCTATGAAAAAGAATTTAACTAAATTAGTAGTAGTTTTATTCATTACAATAATGGCTACTGGCTGTAGAAAAGATGACAACAATGACATTCCGTCATCAGATTATGAGTTAAGTACTGATGGAAAAATATTAGTAAAATGGCTCAATGTAGAAACCACTACTATCAATATGCAAAATGATAGTAAACTAAAAGAAGTAACCACTATCGGTAAAGAGGCTTTCAGACTTCATGAAAAATTAACTTCAATTACATTTTCTGAAAACTTAAAAACTATCGGAGAAGAGGCTTTTTTTGGAACAAAACTTACTGAAATTGTTATTCCTGAAAATGTAACACTTGTACAAGAAGAAGCTTTTAGCAAAACCGATGCTGTTTCTGCAACAGTCAAAAGCAATCAAGTTGTTTTTGAAAAAAAGGTCTTTTCTTATAGCCCTAAACTTAAAACAGTAGTATTTGAAAAAGGAATTAATCGCCTTCCTTTTGGAACTTTTCATAGCTGTTATGTATTAGAAGAAGTGAACTTTAATGATAATGTAGAAATAATAGGAGATGTTGCTTTTGCTCAATGTCATAAAATACGAAATATAAAATTTGCTAAAAATACTACTGAATTTGGTGAATTCGTTTTTTCATATTGTTATGAGATTCGTTCCATAGAAATTCCTTTTACCAGATATGGAAGCACTTGGTTTATCCCTCCGATAGGTATTGACCCTTTTTGGGGGTTGCAAAAAACACAATTACCTACTATTTATGTAGATAGAACATTGGTAGATGCCTACAAAGAAACTAATGTATGGAAAGATTATGCAGATAAGATTGTTGCTATTCCGTAAAAAATAGATACCGTTTTTGCTTTAAATTTACTGAAATATTAGCCTTCGACTTCGCTCAGGCTGACAGGCATTTGTCACGCTGAGCGAAGTCGAAGCGAATTTTATAAGAGATTTAAAATTTGTTTATTATTAATTAATAAAACCAATGAATTAGGTAATCTGCATTTCAAACTTCGTTAGTTCTTTAAATTTCAATAATCGTGCTATAAACTCACTTTTGGTAAGGGAGATAATCCGCTCAGCACCAAATTGTTCCACACAAAAGGAAGCCAATGCCGAGCCGTAAATAAGTGCGTTTTTGATGTCCTCAAAAGAAGGATTTTCAACCGAAGCAAGGTAGCCAACCAGTCCGCCAGCGAAGGTGTCGCCCGCTCCCGTTGGGTCAAAAACTTCTTCCAAAGGTAGGGCAGGAGCGAAGAACGCTTTGTCTTGGTGGAAAAGCAACGCTCCGTGTTCGCCTTTTTTGATAACTACGTATTTTACACCCATTTGCATAATCCGCTGAGCAGCTTTTACTAAGGAATATTCGCCCGTAAGCTGACGAGCCTCTTGGTCGTTAATCGTAATAATATCCACTTTTTTGATGACTTCTTGTAACAAATCCCAAGTGTGATTCATCCAATAGTCCATCGTATCGAGAACTACTAAACGGGGTTTTTGTTGCATTTGTTGCAATACATCTAATTGTAGTTGAGGGTGTAAATTGCCCAACATCAGTACGTTAGCGTTTTTGTATTCTGCTGGAACTTTCGGATTAAAATCTGCCAAAACGTTTAGTTGTGTATCGAGCGTATCGCGTTTGTTCATATCGTTGTGATATCTGCCACTCCAAAAGAAAGATTTCCCTCCTTTTACAATTTCAATGCCCGAAGTGTCGATGTTTCTATCGGTAAGAAGCTGTAAATAAGCGTTTGGGTAATCTTCCCCTGCAACAGAAACCACCGCCGACCTGCCGCCAAAATGAGCTGCTGCCAATGCGATATAATTCGCCGCTCCGCCCATAATTCTGTCCGTCTTTCCGAAAGGTGTTTCAATCACATCAAAGGCTACTGTGCCTACAATCAAGAGTTTATTCATTCCAAGGTAAAAATTTAGGTGCTATTTCGATTAGCTTAGGTTTTTGAGGGTTCAATGTTTCGCCGTCCAATACGCGTGTGTATTTCTCTACGTATGCTTTTGTCATTACTTCGGTATTGAAATTTTCTTTTGCATATTGATGACACGTTTTTCGGTCGAATTTTTGCCAATCAAGCATCGCCTCTTTCAGTTCGCTATGCCGATTGCTCAAAAAGCCTACTTCCGAAGTAATTAGCTCAGGTAGCGACCCGTACGGCGTACCAAAAACAGGATTTCCGAAGTACAAACTTTCAATCAATGCCAGTCCAAAAGGTTCGTTCCACAACACGGGAAAGAGCAACCCTTTCGAGTGCGGTAGAAATTTCTTTTTGGCTTCATTGTCCACCAAACCAAAAAAACGAGCTTTTGGGGTAAACGTAAATCGCAATCCCATATTGAAATTAAATCGTACTCCTCCGAAAACGTAGAGTTTTTCGTTGGGAATGTCTTTTACCAAATTGATAGCTCCTCGCAAGTTTTTCACTCGCCACGCTCCATTTCCTAAGAAATGAAAAAACTTCTTTTGAGCGTTCCAATCCACATTTCCGTAATCGTTCCAGTCCAATCCGTTGTAAACAAACGAGTCTGAACCATACCTACTTGCGTGATTTTTCGATACGAAAATTGTATTTTTGGGCAATTCTTCGTAGTTGTTTATGTTTCCGTGCAAGGTAAACACTACGGGAACAGCAATATTTTGGTAATTTTCAAAAGGGATTTCGGTAATGGGAATATGTGTATGCACAAGATGGGCATCTTTCGGAATGGCTTTGGCGATGTCCGAAACCTTTTCAAAGGGAATGATGTCCGCAAAATCGCATTTTGAATCGCCTTTCGCTACATACGTAACCTTATGCCCCATTTTTACCAATTCCTTGCCTAAATACCAAATCACACGTTCCGTTCCTCCGTATTTGAGGGCAGGTAAAGAGCTATTTTGTATGATTACGATGTGCATTTTTTGTTATATTTGATTTTACTTTTCCACGAAAATTGGTTATCTTTATTTCGTAAAATTATTGATTTTCATTCCAATAAAAACTATCGGGGTAGTTGCGTGAGCCAAAAATATTAGTACCCACTCGCACGATAGTAGCCCCTTCTTCGATGGCGATTTCTAAGTCGCCACTCATTCCCATAGATAGTTCTGTCATTTCTACGTTGGGTAGTTGTAATGAGGCGATTTGTAATTGAATATTTTTTAGTAGCTGAAAGCATTTTCGCACCTTTTCAGCGTCATCGCTGAATAGCCCGATGGTCATCAAGCCTTTTATTTTTAATGTATTAAATTGAGATACTTTTTGTACTAATTCAATGGCTTGGCTGGGTTGCACCCCGAATTTGCTTTCCTCTCCCGAAGTATTTACTTGGATAAGTACTTCGATGGTTTTGCCTTCGGTTGTTAGCCTTTGGTGGAGCTTTTCTGCCAAATCATAACGGTCAAGCGATTGTACACACGCCACATCGTATCGTAGGATTTCCTTAATTTTGTTAGTCTGCAAATGCCCAATAAAATGATTGGTATGAGGGGTATCTTTCAGAGCTTCATATTTTTCTTTGAGTTCTTGTACTCTATTTTCGGCAATGAGTGTGTACCCAGCGTTTAGGGCTATTTTGATACGTTCAGGCGAAACAGTTTTGGTAGCCAAAAGGAGCTTCACTTGTTGCGGATTGCGGTTGCTTCTCTCACAAGCTACATTGATACGACGCTGTATTTCTTGAATATTGGATAAAATTTCCATAAAATAAGGCTTACTAAAATATGAGTGATTATTTTCTTTGCCAAAAGTATTACTTTTTGTAATTCTAATCAAAATAATTAGCATTTAAAATTATTTATTTTGAAAAAAAGAATGCTTTCGATAGGAAATAATTGTAAAAAACAGGGCAATCATGGGAAAAATAATTGATTGAAAATGAGCATTTTACCCCCCCCCAATTTTTAAAAAATCATCAAAATTTATTAGCTTTTAATGAATATTTTTTATAATTTTGTGTTTTACAAACGATAATTTTGAGAATTTTTCATTTTATTGAATTTCTATTTTTCTGATTTGATACGAGTAATTCTATCACCCAGCTACCATTGATTAACAACAAATACCAATATATGATGAAAAAGATTTTTTTGAGTATTGTACTAGCGTTCTTTAGTACAATGGGAGCGGCTCAAACTCCCATCACAGGAATTTTACACAATCAAAAACAAGAACCTATTCCTTCGGCAAACATTGTGTTGATGAGTTTGCCCGATTCTACACTTGTCAAAGGAGCTATCAGTGATGCCAAAGGACACTTTTCGCTACCCGATTTATCCAATGGGAAATCAAGTGTGTTGAAAATCACCCATTTGGAGTACAAAACAATTACAATTCCACTAAAAGGAAAAGATGTAGGAGTTCTAATTCTTGAAGAGAATATCAATGAACTTGGCGAAGTGGTGGTTTCAACAACAAAGCCTATTATGCAACAAAAAGGTACGGTGATTAGTACCAATATTGGCGAATCGACATTGAAGGGGTTGCCACAATTTTCGATGGTACTTAACTTTTTGCCAGGGGTGTCTCAATCGTTTGAATCGGGAATTCAGGTGTATGGGAAGTCCAATCCAGTGTATTACATTAACAACCGAAAAGTACGAGATTTTGCAGAGTTATTTCAGCTTTCGCCTCAAGAAATTGAGCGGATTGACATCGAAACTGAACCTGGTGCCGAACACGACAACAGCGTAGGTGCAATTATTCGCATTATTCTCAAAAAGAAACAAGGCGACGGATTGAGCGGAATGTTAGGTCTTGAATCTAAATTTAAGAAAGGTACTGTTATTCAGCCTATTGTAAGTTTAAATTACCGAACAGGAAACACCGATTTATCATTACTTCTTGTGCCTAATCATAATTACGGTATCGTTTCTGAACAAGGAAATGAGCTTTCGGTAACGACTTTGACAGATAGCTGGCAAGTAAAAACTTCTGAATATGAGAAAAATAATGGAAAGTATTTTAATACAAGAATAGGCATTGCTCACGAATTCAACGAAAAACATTCGGTAGGAACTTCGGCTTGGGTAAATATAAATCCGTATGCAGGACATTCTTTTATTGACCAGCAAATGCAAACGTTCAAGAACGGAATTTTAACAGAAAATCAGTTTAATACCTACGACCGATTTAATCAAAATAAACATCTTTCAGTCAATGCTTATTACGACGGACAGCTTTCAGAAAAACTAAAACTCCAAACCGATATTGACTATTTTGGAACTCGTTCCGACCATAATTCGGATATTTTGGAGAAAAATTTACTTGCTTCTTCCGAGCGAAATATAAAAACGCATTCAGATGCCCAATTAAACAAGTTGGGAATCAAAACTACGCTTACTCAGCAACTTAGCAAAGGAAGTATAAGCTATGGTGTGGAAGGCAGTACGCTTTCACGCCACGACGATTATCAAGACAATTTCAGTAACTCGCCCGAAATCGAGAACAAAGAATTGCAATCGGCAGTATTTGTAAGTTATTCATTTCCTTGGGGAAAAACAAGTTTCAAAACAGGCTTACGTTATGAATATACTGATTTTGAATATTTTGAAAATAGCCAAAAGAGCGATGTAAAAAGCCGTTCTTATCGAAATTTGCTGCCCAACGTTTCGCTTTCTTTCCCTTGGGACAAAACCAAATGGACGCTAAGTTATATACGGAAAATTCGCCGACCCGCATTTTATGAGCTAAGTGACTATGTATCATACATTTCGTCTTTTTTGTACAATCGTGGAAATCCGAATGTTGTTCCTCGTTTGAGTGAAGATGTAAATCTTTTGGCAAGTTACAAAAACTATTCATTATCAGTGAATTATTCCTATATCAAAAACGGAATTTATCAGGAATATTTGCTTTCAGCTTCACAACCAAATGTTGTAGAAAAAACGCTTCGTAATTTTGATACTTTTCAAACATTAAAATTCACATTTTCAACACATTACAAAGTTGGAATTTGGAATCCGAAACTTACATTTGTCTATGGGCAACAATTTGCAAAGAATATTTTTGAAAACAATTATCCTATTTTTTCAATAAATTCTGAAAATCAGTTTGCTTTGTCCGAACGATGGATGGGATTGTTAGAAATGAGTTATCGTTCCAAAGGAAGTATAGCCGATGTTTATTACGAAAATAATAGATATGACGTTAGTATATTAGGAATTTATACCATTCCAAAATATTCAACACAAATATACGTAGGAATAAACGATATTTTTAATTCCAGCAAAAATAACACGGCAGTTATAAATCCATACATAACCAATCGTAACTATGTGATAAACAATAATTCACGGCATCTTTATATAGGATTATTGTATCGATTCAACCCAACTCAAAGCAAATACAAAGGTCAAGGCGGCAACGAAGAAGAAAATAGCAGAATGTAAAAGCCTATTTTTGAAGAGGTTATCTGGAAAATTGCGAAAAATTCACGCAACAAAGTGAAAAAATTGTGTATATAGCATATTTTTCAGATAGCCTTTCACGTTTTTATAAAATTATTCGTGAAGATTATTTAAATTCGATGTAATTCTTTGGATTCATAGGGTAGCCATTGCTCCAAAGTTCAAAATGCAAGTGTGTTCCTGTGGAAAGTTCGCCTGTATTGCCTATGGTGGCAATTACCTCGCCTGCTCGTACTTGGTCGCCTTGTTGTTTCACTAAGGACGCATTGTGTTTGTAAACAGACACCATATTTTCCTTATGCTCAACGATAATCACATTGCCCGTAGTGATTGTCCATTCGGCAAAAATGACCGTTCCGTCGGCAACAGATTTTACGGCAGTACCTTCGGGGGCAGCTATATCTATCCCGAAGTGGCGGGATTGTGGCTTAAATTCGTTGGAAATCGTTCCTGTGGAAATTGGAGGAAAAAGCAAAATTTCTCTGTTTTGATACAAAGCCTTTTCAAAAACGCTGTATCGGTCTTCTTCAGCTACTTCTTGTCGCAAGAGAGAATCTTGCCGATTAGGGCTTAAATCTAAGGTTTTAGGGTCTGTTTTATGGGTTTTATCTGCCGAATTTTTGTTGATTAGGCTATCCTGAATATCGCCAGTAAGTACTTTTTTGATAGAAGCCAAATACAAATCATTCTTTTTCATTTGGTTTTCTAAAGAATCAATTTTGAAAGCCAAATTAATGGTTTCTCGTTTGGTCTCTACTTCAGAAAATCCTAAAATATATTGCCGTAAAGGCGTGTAAATGATAAAAAGCGTAGTTACAATAGTTACCAATAAAGCAAAAACCGACCCAAAGACAAAAATATTCAGACGACTTAGTCGCATTGAAGCCTTTTCTTCAAAAGTTTCCTCATCCATAAACACCAAGCGGTATTTGCTTAGTAATTTACGTTTGATGTATTCCTTTTTATTTTTCTTTTGGGAGCTCATTGTTTCACGTTTTATCAATTGGCACAAACGACCAAATCGGGTAATATTTTTACCACCCGAACGTTTATTTTGATATGTATTTTTTTATTTAGAGTATGTTTACAACACTCTCTATTTGAGGAACGTACTTCTTAACGGTCATTTCTACGCCGCTTTTTAGCGTCATTTGGTTTACACTACAACCTAAACAGTTGCCCTCTAATTTGACTTTTACGACTTTGTCCTCTTCAATGTCTACTAAGGTAATGTCGCCACCATCGCTTTGCAAAAACGGACGAATCTCATCCAATGCTTTTAAAACTTCTTTTCTTACTTGTTCTGATGTCATTTTTGTTTTCTATATTAAATATTTGTGCTTTCTTTTTAACAATTCTGGTGAAATTACGCCAATTCTTTACTCTAAAAACTATTGAATTTCAATAAAATAGATGTTACCGAGATTACTTACTACACCCTGCCATTGTGGTAATTTTGATAGCTTCGGAAGGAGGCAAACTTTTGTTGCGTTCTACCACACTTTGCACCACATTTTGCGATAATTGCTTGAAAGCCAAGGCTTGTGGTGTGTTCTCTTGTAAAGCTGCTGGTCGTCCAATATCTCCCGCCTCGCGAATGCTTTGCACTAACGGAATTTCGCCTAAAAAAGGTATTTGCAAATCCTCTGCCAAATTTTTAGCTCCTTCTTTACCAAAGATGTAATACTTATTGTTAGGCAACTCTTCGGGAGTGAAATACGCCATATTTTCTACGATTCCTAACACAGGCACATTAATTGTATCTTGCTGAAACATAGCTACTCCTTTACGAGCATCGGCAAGGGCAATTTTCTGTGGTGTACTGACTACCACCGCCCCCGTTACAGGCATCGCTTGCATAATACTCAGATGAATATCGCCCGTACCTGGTGGCAAATCGATAAGTAAAAAATCCAATTCGCCCCAATCTGCATCAAAAATCATTTGGTTAAGAGCTTTGGCTGCCATCGGACCTCGCCAAATTACAGCTTGATTCGGGTTGGTGAAAAATCCGATAGAAAGCATCTTAACACCGTAATTTTCAATAGGTTTCATTTTTGATTGTCCATCTACATTTACCGATTTTGGTTTTTCTTCTACCACATCAAACATAATCGGCATCGAAGGTCCATAAATATCAGCGTCAAGTAGTCCCACATTAAATCCCATTTTTGCTAACGAAACCGCCAAATTCGCCGTTACCGTTGATTTCCCTACGCCGCCTTTGCCCGATGCCACAGCGATAATATTCTTAATACCTGGGATAGGTTTTCCTTTGATTTCAGGCTTCTCAGGAGCGATAACTTTCACGTTTACAAATACTTTTGCTTTTTCGTGAACTTCGCCGTGAATGGCTTTCATTATTTCTACTTCGGTGCGTTTTTTGGCTTGTAAACTTGGGTTGTTTATTACGACATCGACCACAACTTCATCGCCAAAAACCACAATATTTTGAACTGCACCGCTGTCCACCATATTTTTGCCTTCGCTTGGTGTGGTGATTTTTTTTAGTGCCGAAAGCACATCTTTCTTTTCTATTTTTATCATAAAATGATTGTTCGCCTAAGTTATTTTGATTTTATAGCTATTTTACATCAGCTATCAACTTGCAAATATACGTTTTCCTATTTTGAAAAACTAAAAATAAAGAAAAATTAACGGATAAATTATAATTTTTGTGATTTTATTGTTCGTCTATTACTGCTTTTTCGGGTATCCAGAGATGTTTTTCAAAATCAACAATTTGGTCATTTTCCACTTTAATGCCTTCATTTTCCAGAAGTTGCTGCATTAGTTTTGTTCCTTCAAAATGAAACTTGCCAGTAAGTATCCCTTTGCGATTTACTACCCTATGAGCAGGAATATCCTCTCTATTGTGTGAAGCGTTCATAGCCCAGCCTACCATTCTTGCAGATTTCTTAGTGCCTAAAGCATTGGCTATCAGTCCGTAAGTGGTAACTTTCCCGTACGGAATTTGCTTGACTATTTCATATACTTTTTCAAAAAAAATCCATATCCAAAGGTAATAAAATAGCAGAAATACACGTTGCTTTGATAACTTAAAGAGTTTTTGTAGCAAGGTATTTCTGCTTTATTTATATTGTAATTAAAAGGTTTTAGCCAAAAATAGCTTTAACAATATCGTTTCCGTTAGCGTATATTACCAAAGAAATTAGTATACAAAAGCCTACTACTTGTGCATATTCCATTACTTTTTCACTCGGTTTGTGTCCTGTTACCATTTCATAAAGCAAGAATACTACGTGACCACCATCTAAGGCAGGAATAGGTAGAATGTTCATAAATGCTAAAATAATGGAAATGAATGCCGTAGTGTGCCAAAACGCTTTCCAATCCCACGCAGGAGGGAACATCTTACCGATAGCACCAAAGCCTCCCAATTCTGAAGCTCCTTTTTTGGTAAATACAAATTTGAATTGAGCTACATAATCGCGAAGTGTCCAATATCCATACGAAATTCCTTCAGAGAAAGCAGAAGCAAAGTTATATTGCTTGTCCACCAAACTCATTTTTTCTCGTTGTAACGGCATAAAGCCTATTTTCCCGTCTTGATTGGGGGTTACTTCGATAAACTCATTTTTGCCGTTGCGTTCTACTTCAAACATCAATGCAGAATTTTTAGGAAAAGCAGTAATAACCGACGGTACATTATCGTAAAACTGAATAGGAATATCATTAATTGCTTTGATTTTATCTCCTACTTTAAATCCTGCTTTTTGTGCTGGGGAATTAGGTAAAATACTATCCATTATAGGTTTTACTCTCGGAACGAAAGTTATTAATTCGCCTTTATGGAATAATTGTTGTCCAATGGAATCTGGCAAAGTTATTTGCTTAGTGGTTCCGTTTAATCCTTTAACAGTCAGGTTACTAACATCACGAAGCAACATATATCGATTGATGTCGAGTAAGTTTTCAAGGGGTTTTCCATTTACTTGTGTTACGATATCACCGTCTTCAAATCCGTATGATTTCATAACGCTACTTACTGCAAAACCGTCTTTGATGCCATCTTCTTTTAATTGTTTTTCACCCCAAACAAACAGAATCATCGCATAGATGAAAAAACCAAGTAGCAAATTCACCGTAACTCCTCCAATCATCACAATAAGGCGTTGCCAAGTGGGTTTAGAACGAAATTCCCAAGGCTGTGGTGGCTGAGCCATTTGTTCCTTGTCCATACTTTCGTCTATCATTCCTGCTATTTTCACATATCCGCCCAAAGGCAACCACCCAACTCCGTAGACGGTTTCCCCGATTTTCTTTTTGAAAAGGGCAAATTTCACATCGAAAAATAAAAAGAATTTTTCGACTCTCATTTTGAACATTTTGGCAGGAATAAAGTGTCCTAACTCGTGCAGAACTACCAATATTGAAAGGCTCAGAATCAGCTGAGCGGCTCGTATCAGAAATGTTTCCATATAAAAATTTTAAATTTCGGCACAAAAATAAAATAATAATTCAGATTATTAAATTTTTGAATCTGCCATTACGTCATACTAATTATAGTTTTTCAATTAAATACTTCGGATAAGTACCTGAAATTTCGCTGGTTTGTATACCTAAATCAGATAGATTAGAATACATCAGGTCTGCAAATTTATAATGTATTTGCCAGTCATACAGCTTGTTAGGAGCTTGATAGTCGTTTTTGATGACAATCGGTTTATCCAAAATATCCGAAAGTTTGTACAAGAAATCCGATACCGAAATATTATCTGCCGAAAATTGGTTGTCATCTACCAAGAATTTGGCATTTCGTTCGCCCCAATTAATTTGTTCAGCGTTCCAAAAGCCCGAATCGTCCTGCGGTAGCCATACTTCCAGAATTTGGCTGGCTTTTTTCTCAGATTTTAGTTTGTAGCCCAAATCAGAGAGAATACTTTGAACGATTTGCTTTTCTTGTTGCGGATTATTGAATTCTTTTCGGATTAAAAGCTCGTATTGGGTATAATCTTCTTTTAGAGCTACTTGCTTTTGGCTGACTTTCAGTAAGTAAGATACGATTTGAGACAACGAACCTTTTACCATAGTAATAGCATCAAAACGCTCCACCACAGGAAATGAACTCGCTGGAATATTCACTTCTTTTATTTCAAAATTTCCGTTTAGACTAATGTTAGTTTCTTCTTCACTTTGGTAAGAAGTATATTTTAGAAAGTCATAAATAGGGATTGTTTTTTTATTTTTGGCTAAAAAACCACGAATCATTCTCGGAGTGATATTAGCAGGATTTCCTTTCCAAAGTACCTCACCGTCAGCGTTTAGTAATACACCGTGAGGCAAAGCCCGAACGCTGTGCTTTTTGAAGGTTTGCCCTTCATAGTCAATACTTACAGCTAATTTGGTAGGATGTTTTTCTAAAAATGGACGCACCACATCAGAGCGTTCTTGCGTTAACGAAACTATGTATAGCTCATCACGAAATTGCTCCTGAATGGTGTTCAAATAAGTAGAAACATGTACACAAGGTACACACCAAGTAGCCCAAAAATCAATAAAAAACAATGGTTTATCCTTAGGAGTAGCCAACTCAGAATATTCTACACGTTCAGAGAAAGTAACTTGAGCGAAACTATGTACGTAAATTGTTAAAAATAACAAGATTAACAAAGGTTTTTTCATAATAAATTAATTAGCTTTTCTAATTTTATCAAAAACCTTACCAATTATTTAAATTTGTAGTGGGTTATTTGTAAATGACTAATTTTTGTCCTATACGGATGTTATTTCCTTTTAATTTGTTCCAACGTTTGAGGTTTGAAACAGTAACTCCGTTTCGGGTTGCTATTTTGCCTAACACATCACCTTTTTTGACCGTATAAACTATTTTTTTGCCAGATTGCCCTACATTATCGCCACGTACTACTTCAGGAAGTGGTTTTTCTCTTTTGGACAATTCTTCGTTTAAGTAGCCATAAATAGTATCTTCGTTGGCAACGAATTTACCAACTTCTTCAATAGGCAATCGTAAAGCGTAATTTTTTCCCTCTACATACGGCACTATATCAAGCTGATATGATGGATTGAAAAATTGAATTTCTTGAATATCCATTCCTGTAATTTCAGCGATTTGCTTAAAGGGAACAGCTTGTTTTACGCGAATGGTATCAGTTATGAAATGATGATTTGTTCGCTTTTGAGGCTTGAAACCGTGTTCTTTAGCATATTCAAAGATGTAAAGTGTAGCTAAGAACATAGGTACATATCCCGCTGTTTCGCGAGGCAAGTAAGGACGTAGATTCCAATAGTTTTGCTTTCCGTTGGAACGGCGTATTGCTTTGGTTACGTTACCAGGACCTGAATTATATGCGGCAAGTACCAAATCCCAATCGCCAAATACTTTGTAAAGTTCATTGAGAAATTTGGCTGCAGCTTTTGTCGAGCGAATAGGGTCGCTACGTTCATCAACATAGTTGTTTACTTCTAATCCGTGAGTTTTTCCTGTAGTATACATAAATTGCCACAACCCAGTAGCTCCCATTCGTGAACGAGCTTTCGGGTTTAATGCCGATTCTACGATGGCTAAGTATTTCATTTCCAGCGGAATTTTTTGATTACTCATTTCTTGTTCAAACATTGGGAAATAGTAATCACTTAAACTCATTAGTCGCTCTAATGACGACCGTCTATTTTTTAAAAACGATTTGATAACACGCTCCAAAATAGGATTGTATTCAATGTTAAAAGGTGTTTTTTGGTTTAATTTTTCCAATCGTTGTTTCAATACTTCGGTAGGAAGCTCGTCATATACAACGTCGGTAGAAACTTCATTATGAACAGCTTCGCTCATCTGAAAGAATAAATCAGAGTTTGAAAGTTCTTTAAGCCATTTTTTGTCATAACTTTCAGCCTTTGGCTGGTCTTTAAGTACGTAAACACTTTCTCTTCGTGTGAAAGTAGTAGGTGTATTTTGTGAATTATTAAAAATTTCGTCGGATTGTTGCTCTATTTTCGAAATCGTATCGTTTGGAATATTTGCTTGTGCCTGAACCGCCATATTTCCTACAGAAAGCCAAAAAAACGCTCCAAAACCATAACATTTTATCAGTTTATACATAAAATTCATAATCATTTCAAGCTACAAAGGTCAAAATTAATATTGATATGGGCAAATTTTAAAATGTTAAAAGATGTATAAAGGTTAAAAAAGAACGTTTTATAAGCAATCGTATTTCTATATTTTGGAGGTTTATTTTGTGAGATGTGTAAAAAAATAATTCTAAAAATCTTCTTTTATTAAGAAAAAACATCTATTTTTGCAATTTGTAAAACAGTGATATTTTAATTTTAAGTATTCAAAGAAATACATGTCATCTTAATAAATGCTTATGAAAGATTTACGTAAAAAAACAGAAGCGTTGGATTACCATGAGTTTCCAACACCTGGGAAAATAGCCATAGTGCCAACTAAAAAACACGCCTCACAACACGATTTGGCATTAGCCTATTCGCCTGGGGTAGCAGAACCTTGTTTGGCAATAGCACAAGATAAAAGCAATGTGTATCGATATACTTCCAAAAGTAATCTGGTAGCAGTAATTTCTAACGGAACGGCTGTTTTGGGGTTAGGCGATATAGGTCCTGAGGCATCTAAACCAGTAATGGAAGGGAAAGGATTGCTATTTAAAATTTTTGCAGATATTGATGTTTTTGATATAGAGGTAGATGCTACCGATGTGGACAAATTCGTAGAAACGGTCAAAGCGATTGCTCCTACTTTTGGAGGAATTAATTTGGAAGACATCAAAGCTCCTGAAGCCTTTGAAATTGAGCGTCGTTTAAAAGAAGAATTGGATATCCCTGTAATGCACGATGACCAGCACGGAACGGCTATCATCTCGGCAGCGGCTCTCAAAAATGCTTTGGAAATTGTAGGCAAAGATATTCACAAAGTGCAAATAGTAGTCAATGGGGCAGGAGCTGCGGCTATATCGTGTACACGTCTATACGTAGCTTTGGGAGCAGACCCGAAAAACATCGTAATGTGTGATAGTAAAGGCGTTATCCGTAAAGATTCACCAAACTTAACCGAACAAAAAGCCGAATTTGCAACCGACCGTAACCTTAATACGCTGGAAGAAGCAATGAAAGGAGCCGATGTATTCATTGGACTATCAAAAGGCGATGTAGTAAGCCCTGAAATGCTTCTTTCAATGGCAGAAAATGCTATCGTTTTTGCAATGGCAAATCCCACTCCCGAAATAGATTACAACTTGGCGGTACAAACTCGTAAGGATATTATTATGGCTACGGGACGTTCCGACTTTCCAAATCAGGTAAATAACGTTCTCGGTTTCCCGTTTATTTTCCGAGGAGCTTTGGATGTTAGAGCTACCAAAATAAATGAAGAAATGAAGCTGGCAGCAGTACACGCTATTGCCGATTTGGCAAAGAAAACCGTTCCTGAAAGAGTGAATTTAGTGTATGGAGGAGCCAACCTTTCTTTCGGAAGAGATTATATAATCCCCAAACCTTTTGACCCACGGCTTATTTATGAAATACCGCCAGCCATAGCCAAAGCCGCTATTGCTTCGGGGGTAGCTCAAAAACCAATAACTAACTGGGATGCCTATCGTACAGAATTAATGGACAGAATAGGAACAGGGAATAAAGAGATACGAATGTTACAAGATAGAGCTCGCCAAAATCCTAAAACAGTAGTTTTTGCTGAAGCTGACCATCTCGAAGTGTTAAAAGCAGCACAGCGTTTGCACGAAGACGAATTAGGAATCCCGATTCTTTTAGGAAGAAAAGATGTTATTAATGAACTTAAAGAAGAAATTGGTTTTAATGCAGATTTGCAAATAATCGACCCGAAAAGTGATGAAGAAAAAGCTCGTCGTAAGAAATTCAGCGAAGTGTATTGGCAAAGAAACCAACGCAAAGGAGTAACTCTTCTTACCGCAGAACGATTGATGCTTGAACGCAATTATTTCGGGGCAATGATGGTAAACGTAGGACAAGCAGATGCAATGATTACAGGATATTCACGTTCTTATCCTTCAGCAATTCGTCCTATTTTGGAATTGGTAGATAAACAGGAAGGGATTAAGAGAATTGCCGCAACAAGCATTATGCTTACAAAGCAAGGTCCACTATTTCTATCGGACGCAACCATTAATGTAGAACCTACCACAGAAGAATTGGTAGATATTACATTAATGACAGCAAGGGCAGTGAAATTATTTGGGCTTCAGCCTTCAGTAGCAATGCTTTCGTATTCTAATTTTGGGTCTGCAACTTCCAAGAGTTCTCAAAAAGTACGTGATGCAGTAGCTTATTTGCATAAACATCATCCTGATTTAGTGGTAGATGGAGAAATTCAAGCTGATTTTGCTATCAATCCAGAAAAAATAGCTAAGTCGTTTCCTTTTTCAAAACTAAACAACGGAAAAGGTGCTAATGTACTCATTTTCCCTAACTTAGAATCTGCGAATATTACTTATAAAATATTAAAAGAAATTCAGCAATTAGAAACCGTAGGTCCTATTGTATTAGGATTAGACAAAGCTATACACGTAACTACCTTAGGCTCAACTGTAGATGAAATGGTGAATTTGGCTACTCTCGCCGTGATTGACGCTCAAGAAAGAGAACGCCACAATAAGTAAAAAGTTTTTTAATAATAGAATAGAAAAGAATAGGCAACCCAAAAGGTTGCCTATTCGCTTTTTTAGTTAGTGAAAGAAAAAGTGTAATGAATTTTATTACTTGTCAATAGAGCCTACCACACGTTTCATAAAGCTGTTTAGGGCTTCTTTCTGTGGTGTGCCTTGTTTAATCATAGCGTCTACTTCGATTGCTCCGTAAAAATTTGAGAGCAATTCGCCGATTACGTCCAATTCTTCCTCTTTCAGATGTTCACATTCGATTAAATTTTCGAGTGTTTCGATGGTTTCATTAACGTAATCTTGGTCGTTTTCGCCGATGAACTGCACGATGTGTTTAATTAGCGGTAATCTCATCGATGAATTGTTTTAAAGATTCGGCTTTGTTTGTTTGGATTTGGTTTACGAACGCTCCGCCTTTGAAGGCTGCAAACGTAGGCAAATTATCCACTTTTGCTAACTGACGTGATGCAGGGAATTTTTCCGCATCTGCGTAAATAAACGTAGCGTTTGGCATTTCCGAAGCGTGTTTTTTGAATTTAGGCTTCATAATCTTGCAGTTTCCGCACCATCCTGCTCCGTATTGAACAAAAACGATGTCGTTAGAAGCTACAATTTCTTGTAAATTATCTTGTGCTAATTCTTGCATTTTAGTGTGATTTTAAATATTCGGCTACTCCGTTACGGTCAGCATTCATCGCTTCTTTACCTTCTTCCCAGTTAGCAGGGCATACTTCACCGTGTTTCTGTACGTGGGTGTACGCATCTACCAAACGAATGTATTCTTTTACGTTACGTCCTAACGGCATATCGTTCACACTTTCGTGGAATACTTTTCCTGTTTCGTCAATCAAATACGTAGCACGATAGGTTACGTCATCGCCTTCTTGCAAATAGGTTTCGGCTACTTCGTCATAAATTTCTCTTGAATCTAAGATGCCTAACACACGAGCCAAGTTGCGGTTTGAATCTGCCAAAATTGGGTAGGTAACTCCTTCGATTCCTCCGTTATCTTTTGGGGTATTCAGCCACGCAAAGTGTACCTCAGCTGTGTCGCAAGACGCTCCGATTACTTTCACGTTTCTTTTTTTGAACTCTTCTAA
Organism: Capnocytophaga sp.; assembly: GCA_030523915.1. GTDB lineage: Bacteria > Bacteroidota > Bacteroidia > Flavobacteriales > Flavobacteriaceae > Capnocytophaga. The sequence continues at coordinate 29,732 of JAUNHN010000010.1, forward strand.
TGCTTCTTGGAAAGCGTGTAATTCTGTTGGGCAAACAAAAGTGAAATCCTTTGGATACCAAAACAATAGCACTTTCTTTTTGCTGTTTACCGCTTCTTCATATACGTTGATTTTAAACGTATCTCCCAAATCGCTCATAGCGTTTACATCAAAATTTGGGAATTTTTTACCTACGAAAGACATATTTTTATGTTTTTAATTTAAAATGTTGAAAATGGGTGCAAAGGTACTGTTTTTACCGTAAAAATCTTAGCTAATTAATTGATTTATTTTATATCGAAATAATTTTTGTCTATAAAGCTATAATTTGATAAATAGAAAAGAAGCCCTCTGGATGCCAGAAAGCTCCTTTATACAAGAATAAAAAATAATCGTCAAAATCGCGGTAATTGTTCAGGAACTATATGTTCTACATCATAACCTGCAAAGTTTTTCAGATAATTCTGCAAAGTTGTTCCATTCGCATCGGCAAAAGCGTAATTTCCTCTGCTTCTGAAATAATTCTTTACATTTTGAGCCCCAGCCAAGTGAGCTGCGGCTAAAATTCCTGATTCGGTAATTTGTATACCATTGATTTGTTTACCTACAAATTGGTCTATTTCTTTGCGTAGTACCCATTTGTTACGTTTTACGCTCAATGTAAAAAGCCGTTCCTGTTGTGCAGGCGACCTTAAAAACTCTTCTGCATTTTTAACTCCGTAGAATTGCAATGCCGATTTTCCAAATTGATATTTGCCCATATAACCAAATTGATTTACAATAAAATAGTTACCTCGGGACTCACGATATGCCAACGCCTCTTTAAAACCGATGAACGATTTGCCGATTAATGGCGGGTTCAAAGTAATTCGTTCACTACTTTCATTTTCTTCTTCGGCTGGTGTAGTGGTTACCAGCTGAGGTTCTTCTACTACGAAATTTTTGTGAACTCGTTTGCCTATTATCTTTTCTTCCTTGACTGTGAAACACATACATACAAACATAAGCAAACATAGTGCCGTAAAAAGACACCTCTTTTTTGTTTTAATCATTGTAATTTAGTTTCTTTAAGACTTACATTATTCCTACCTCCAGAATCATTGCTTAAAATTTATCGGGGGCAAAAGTAATGAATTTTCCATAAATAAAAAAATTCACTTCCGAAGGCTTTGTTAACACAAAAGAAAAACTTTTAGAAATTTAACACTTCTATTTTTTTGTAATTTGAAATTTTAAATGTTTGTTGCAATTTATACACGAATATTAACATCTTAGTTAAACTGAGCTTTACTTAGTGAATGTTGGTTTATAATTTTTATATTTGCAACTTCTTAATGAAGAATTTTTATGTAATTTATAAAAGGCTTAATTACAGATGTTTATGAGTAAAATAATTCGAACTGGTGAGTACTTCGTATTTCTATACCGCATATTTTTAGTATATATTTTCTATTTCATAGCCCGACTTTTGTTCTTTCTTTTCAATCAAGAATTTATCGGAGATATTACTATTAAGGAACTTTCGCGACTTTTTGTATACGGAATCCAGTTCGATACCACCGCTATTCTGTATGTGAATTTGTTGTTTATCGTGTTGAGTATATTGCCGTTATGGGTAAATACACGTCGGGGATATCAAAAAATGCTTTTTTGGGTGTATTTCATTACTAACGGAATTGCGTATGCTACAAACTTTATAGATATGATTTATTTTCCGTTTAGCAAATCACGCCTTACTACGGCATCGTTGGCGGTTATCGAAAATGAGCAAAATAAATCGACCTTGTTTGTAACGTTTGTACAGATGTATTGGTATGTAATTTTGTTGTTTGTCAGTCTATTATGGTTTTGGATTTTTCTTTACAAACGGAAAAAAATACATGCTTCCCCGATGCGTCCAATGGCTTATTTTGTATCTTCACTTTTGATATTTGTTGTTATAGGAGTGGGCGTATTAGCGGGTATTCGTGGAGGAAGTTTGGCACATTCTTCCCGTCCTATTAACATTTTAGACGCAAGCCGACATGTAGTGGTTTCCTCACACGCCGATGTGATTCTGAACACACCTTTTACACTTATCAGAACCATTGGTAAAAACAAAAGTTTTAAAAAATATAACTTTGTATCAGCAAGTTACATTGAAGAAAACATTCAGCCTATAAAAGAGTACCATCGGGAAGTTAGTACTAAACCCAATGTGGTCATATTCATTCTGGAGAGTTTCGGAAGGGAATATGTAGGTTGTATGAACTCTCAGCGTGATATTCCTGATTATAAATCATATACACCTTTTCTGGATTCGCTTGCACAACATTCGTATGTGTTTGATAATGCTTACGCTAACGGAAGGCAGTCTATACACGGAATGTCATCGGTTTATGCTGGAATTCCGACCTTTCAGGTAGCTTACACTTCATCGCCTTATGCAAAGCAACCCACAGAATCAATTGTTTCTATCGCCAAAGAGCTGGGCTATGACACTTCTTTTTTTCATTCAGCTCCTAATGGCTCAATGGGATTTTTAGGATTTTCAAATATTTTAGGCTTTGACCATTATTACGGAAAGAATGAATATAATAACGATGCTGATTTTGACGGTATTTGGGGCATTTGGGACGAGCCTTTTTTGCAATTTATGAATACAGAGTTGAGCAAGAAGAAACAACCTTTCTTAGGCACGATTTTTACTGTTTCATCACACCATCCGTTTAAAGTCCCTCAAAAATACGAAGGAAAATTTGATAAAGGCAACGTAGAAATCCATCAATGTATCCAATACACAGATTACGCTCTGAAAAAATTCCTTGAAGCAGCCCAGAAAGAGGCTTGGTATCACAATACTATTTTTGTTTTTACCAATGACCATCCCAACCAAGTGTATTACGATTTCTACAAACAGCCTATCACAAACACAGGAGCTACACTGATGTTTTTTAGCCCAAACTCCAATCTGGTAGGAAAAGGAATTTCGTCGGAAATCAGTCAGCAGATAGATATTTATCCTTCCGTAGCTGATTTGATTGGCTACAATAAGCCTTTCCGTTCGTGGGGACGCAGTTTGTTCTCTCAGAAAGAAGAGACCCCCAGAGCGTACATCTCAGATGCTCATACATACAAACTGATGCAAGGCAACTACATCTACATTCTAAACGAAGACGGAAGCGTAAACGGAATTTATAAAAAAGAAGATGAAGCCCTCAAAAACAATTTGTTAGGAATAGAAACCAATACCGAAATAGAAAAAGGAATTCAAGATTTACGTGCTTTTATGCAAGATTATATGGATAGAATTATCAATCGTAAATTACAAACTCATTAATAATCAAGAATTTTATTTGAAAAGCGAAAATATATCGAAGAAAGTAAATTATATAATTGCTTTCTTTTTTTGTATTTTTGCCCGAAGAATATCAAATGTTATATCTTTCGTGTATGGAAGTTACTATAAGATGTTTATATATTGTTTTCAGTTGATTGTAGGGGCGAAAAATTTTTCGCCCCTACGTTAGGTTATCCATTCAATATTGTAGTAAATTCAAAGTATAAGAAACATATAAAATTCCCCTCCTTGGGAGGGATTAGAGAAGGAATATGCACATCGATTTGGAACAATTAGAATTTCATCTCAAAAAACGGTTAGATTTCCCATACGTTTGGGGAAGAAAGCAGTCTGACTTGTGGGATAAGCAGACAAGTTTTGTATATCATACGCGTTCCTTTTCCGATTTGGAAAAAGAAATACAACCTCTGAGCAAAAACCTACAAAACTACGCACTAAATCGCTGGCTGAATTTTTGGTCAGCAAAGGCTGTGGAGCAAATTTTTGTGATGAACGAAAAGGTCAAGCCCCATATAAATGAATACGACAAATTAGTTGATTTTACCATTGAACATATTCCGTTTGACCACAAAACAAGCGTATTTCCGAAAGGTTTTGGCAAAAATTTGACATATACTCTTGCACACAGAGGCGAACTTATTCGCTGGTTTTACGAAAATCAAAGTCAAGAAGGGCGAAAACATTATAAAAATCGAATTTTTGTTGTGCTTTTTGCTCAAAATGGCGAACATTGGAAGCTCAAAACCGAAATTAGCTTACTGAAAACCAAAATTGAAGCCTATTTACAAAACTTTTCAGTTGAAAAATTAGAAAAAATTACCTTTGAGAAAGAAGAAATACTATCGGATATTATTTGGATTATCAATTAAATGAATAAAAATGACTTATTCTGTCAAGTGTATTGTAAAACGCATTTGAGAATAAAGGCTTTTTTCGTCCTAAATAGGTTTCACAATGTGGCATTGGAGGCGAAACTTAGAAATTCAATGAAGCGAAGCGGTTAAAAAATTTCTACTGTTTGAGCGAAGCGAGTTAAGAAATTTTCAGCGAAGCGAAATATGAATTTCAAGTTGAGAATCCACCGCCTTGAATTTTTGTTACTTTTGTTTCAAGACAAAAGTAAAAATTTTTTAAAAAAGAACTTTACCAATGAATTATATCGGCTCGAAATATAAACTTTCAGAATTTATCAAACAAGGCGTTTATTCAGTAGTTGGGCAAGATTTGTCCGACAAAGTTTTCTGTGATTTGTTTGCTGGCACAGGGATTGTAGGGCGTTCTTTCAAGAGGGAAGTGAAGCAAGTAATTTCTAACGATATGGAATATTATAGCTTTGTTCTCAACAAAAACTATATCGGAAATCATCAATCGATAGATTTTTTGCCTTATATTGATATTTTGAATGCCTTGCAAGGCGAAAAAGGCTTTGTTTTTAATGAATATTCCGAAGGCGGAGTGGCTGAAAGGCAATATTTTACGTCTGAAAATGGCAAAAAAATTGATGCTATCCGCAGGCAAATTGAGCAATGGAAAACGCAAGAAAAAATTTCAGAGAATTTGTATTATTTTCTGTTGGCTTCCCTTTTGGAAAGTGCTGATAAGGTGGCAAATACAGCATCGGTATACGGAGCTTTTCTCAAACATATCAAAAAATCGGCACAGAAAACCATCTGGGTCGAACCCGCTCTTTTTGCAGAAAGCAAACAGAAACATTTGGTTTTCAACGAAAATGCAAATGAATTGATTAAAAATATTCAAGGAGATATTCTCTACCTTGACCCTCCTTACAACGCTCGTGAATATGGAGCTAACTATCACCTCCTCAATACGATAGCTAAATATGATACATTTAATCCCAAGGGAAAAACAGGACTAAGAACATATCAAAAATCAAATTATTGCAAGAAGAACGAAGTGGCAAATTCTTTTGAAGAATTGATAAAACACGCTGATTTTAAATACATTTTCCTAAGTTACAATAACGAAGGTTTGATGCCAAGCCACATTATCGAAACCATTATGAAAAAATATGGCAATTATGATCTTCTAACCACAGATTATCAACGTTTTAAAGCCGATAAAGAAGAAAACAGAACTCACAAAGCCCATAAAACTACGGAATATTTGCATATTTTGTATAAAAACTAACTCATGTTGAAAGAATGTAAATTGCATAATTGCTTTCTTTTTTTGTATTTTTGCCGAAGAAAATTAGATAGGCTATTGCCTAATCCCTAACCCCTATTGCCTAAAATAATGAGCGACAATTTAAAACACGAGTGCGGTATCGCGATGGTGCGACTGCTAAAACCTTTGGAGTACTACAAACAAAAGTACGGAACACTTTTTTATGCTATCAACAAAATGTATCTGTTGATGGAAAAACAACACAACCGCGGACAAGACGGAGCTGGACTAGCAAGTGTCAAATTCGATATGCAACCTGGCGAGCGTTACATCAGCCGTGTGCGGTCAAACGAAGCACAACCCATTCAGGATATTTTCAAGCAAATCAACACACGCATTAGCAATCTGCTGAAAGAATATCCCGAAATCAAAAACGATGTCCAAGAGCAACGCCGTATGTTGCCGTATTTGGGCGAAGTCTATTTGGGACACGTCCGTTATGGAACATTCGGAAAGAACAGCATCGAGAGCGTACATCCGTTTTTGCGTCAGAATAACTGGCAATCACGTAACCTAATTGTAGCAGGAAATTTTAATATGACCAATGCCAAAGAACTTTTCGAGCGATTGGTGAATTTGGGGCAACATCCTAAGGAACAAACAGATACGGTTACGGTTATGGAACGCATCGGGCATTTTTTAGATTCCGAAGTAGAAGCGTTGTACCAACAATTTAAAGAAGAAGGGCTTTCAAAAATCGAGGCTTCAAAACGCATTGCCGAAGAGATTGACGTTACCAAAATATTGCGTAAAGCGGCTCGGCGTTGGGACGGAGGCTATGCAATGGCTGGTATTTTAGGACACGGCGATGCTTTCGTGGTTCGCGACCCTGCGGGAATCCGTCCAGCATATTATTACAAAGATGATGAAGTGGTGGTCATCGCATCGGAACGCCCTGTGATTCAGACTGCTTTCAATGTAGAATACGACAGCGTTCACGAGTTAGAACCTGGCAAAGGCATCATTATCAAGAAAGACGGAAGCCTTAGCATTGAGCAAATTACAGAGCCGTTGGAGCGAAAAGCCTGTTCGTTTGAGCGTATTTATTTCTCTCGTGGTAGCGACAAAGAAATCTATCGCGAACGTAAAAAATTAGGAGCTTTATTGCTTCCTGATGTATTGAAATCAATCGATAACGACCTGAAAAACACCGTTTTTGCTTATATCCCAAACACAGCAGAAACTTCCTATTTAGGTTTGGTAGAAGAAGCCGATACGTATCTCAACCAATTAAAGCAACAGCAGATTTTGGCTGAAAAAAATATTACTCCTGAGCGATTAAACGAAATCCTTTCGCAACGTATCCGCAAGGAAAAAGTAGCTATCAAAGATGCCAAATTGCGTACTTTCATTACTGAGGACAGCTCACGTGATGATTTAGTAGCTCACGTGTACGACATTACGTATGGTTCGGTAGAAAAAGGCGATAATTTGGTAATTGTCGATGATAGTATCGTTCGAGGTACAACGCTGAAAAAGAGTATTTTAAGCATATTGAGTCGTTTGCATCCGAAGAAGATAGTAGTAGTATCATCGGCTCCGCAAATTCGTTATCCTGACTGCTACGGAATCGATATGGCACGTATGGAAGAGCTGATTGCTTTCGAGGCGGCGTTGGCATTGCACCGCAAGCGTGGTACGTATCACATTGTGGAAGAGGTTTATAAAAAATGTATTTCGCAAGTGGATTTAAGCGATGACAAGGTGGTCAATTATGTAAAAGAGGTATACGCTCCGTTTACAGACGAAGAAATCACTCGCCAAATTACGCAAATGTTACTTCCGAAAGACTTTGTCCCAGAAGTAGAAATTCTTTTCCAAAGTGTTGAAAATCTGCACAAAGCCTGTCCTAAAAACTTGGGAGATTGGTATTTCACAGGCGATTACCCAACCAATGGAGGAAATCGTGTAGTAAACCGAGCTTTCATCAATTACTACGAAGGAAAGAAAGATAGAGCGTATTAGTAAGAAATATATGTAAGGGCTAATTGGCAGTTAGCCTTTACTGACTATTTTTTATTTGTATGCTTTGAGATAGTCATTGTTAAAAGAACGCTTACTTATAATAATTCTAAAAAATACATTTTTTTGAATTATTTTTTTATATCTTTGCAAAGTTATAATCAATTATAATTATAAGTTTGGGTCTTGATAATGTTTTTAACACTTTGAATTTCAGATAAAAATATCTTTTTTCAAAAGGTTTTATCAATTAAAATAGACAATAGCTCTGTATTTTATGAAATTACAATTTGATAAAA
>JAUNHN010000132.1 GCA_030523915.1 Capnocytophaga sp.
AATTAATCATAAAAATCTGTATTTTTGCAATTGTAAGAAAAAAAAGCGGATAGGAGTTAGCGAATAGCATTCAGAACTATAAGCTAACTCCTGACTTCTAACCCCTAAATTTATGAACAAAAAATACATTTTTTACATTTTTTGCGTGGGAATATGGATTGTTTTCTACAATTATCCTCAACTGACGGAATCGGTATATAGCACAGGAATATATCCGTATATTACTGTTATTCAGCATTATTTATGGGGCTGGATACCTTTTTCTGTTGGTGATGTTTTTTATACCATTCTGATAGGATATGCACTTTATTTCATACTGAAAAAAGGCAAAAATTTGTGGAAACGACCTCTGTGGTTTTTCGATAAAGTGCTGTTTTTTATGGTTATCGTAGCTTTTAGTTTTTTCGTCCTTTGGGGATTTAACTACTTCCGAAAGCCTCTTTCCGAAACCTTACAGATAGACACCTCTTACACCGAAGAAGAACTTTTTAAAGCTACACAACTATTTGTTAATGAAGCAAATACATTACATAAATCCTTAGCTACGACCGATAGTTCCCAAGTGGATTTCACGCTTTCTCACAAAGAAATATACGACATCGCATTCAAATGCTATCCGTTAGAAAAGAAACTCATCACCGATTTTCCGAGTGTAAAAAGCGTAAAATCATCACTTTACAGTACGTTTTTAACCTATATGGGATATAGCGGTTATTTGAATCCGTTCACAAACGAAGCTCAGGTCAATGGCAAAATGATAGGCTATGCTGTTCCTGTTACGGCTTGCCACGAAATTGCTCACCAAATGGGATATGCCGCCGAAAATGAAGCCAATTATCTCGGATATTTAGCTACACAAAAATCTGAAAACCAATATTTTAAATACAGTGCTTCACTATTTGCTTTGCGTTATTTACTGAATGAAACTCACAAAGTAAATCCTGAAAAATATCAAGAATTTACATCACAAATCCGAAAAGGAATTTTTAAGAATTATAAGGAAGTTCGAGAGTTTTGGCAACAATATGAAAACAAAGCCGAACCGATTTTCAAAGCCAGTTATGACGCTTTTTTGAAAGCAAACAAACAGCAACAAGGCATTCAAAGTTATAATTTTGTAGTAGGTTTGCTTATAAAACATAAGTTAAATCATTGAAAATTGCATAGTTAGGACATTTCTAAATAAAACACGCTAAAAATCTTAAAAGATTAAAAATCAACGAGTAATTTAACAATAAATGAAGTTTCATAAAAAAAATACGCCTTTTTGAATAAAAAACATTTATTTTTTCTATGTAATTAGAATTTAAGTAGTATATTTGCTTACTAAAATCCATTTTAGAATAGATGACAACAGAAGTAAAACAAGAAGGAAAATTTTCGTACGTTGAAAAAGGAGAAGGTACACCAATCATTCTTTTGCACGGACTTATGGGAGGACTCAGTAATTTTGAAAGTGTAATTTCTTTTTTTTCAAAGGCTAATTACAAAGTAGTAATACCTCAATTACCTTTATTTTCAATGTCTTTACTGACTACATCTGTTAAAACTTTATCGAAATTTTTGCACAAATTTATTAAACACAAAAATTTTGATGAAGTGATTTTGTTAGGTAATTCCTTAGGCGGACACGTAGGGCTACTCTACACCAAATTACATCCAGACCGTGTGAAAGCACTCATATTAACAGGAAGTTCAGGACTTTACGAAAGTGCTATGGGCGATGGTTATCCTCGCAGAGGCGATTATGAATTCATTAAAAAGAAATGTGAAGAAGTGTTTTACGACCCTGCCGTAGCCACCAAAGAGATTGTAGATGAGGCTTTTAGAGATGTAAATGACAGAGGAAAGCTCATCAAAACATTAGCACTTGCCAAAAGTGCTATTCGGCATAATATGGCAAAAGATTTACCTAAAATGACTACTCCTGTATGTTTGATTTGGGGAAAAAACGACATTGTAACACCGCCACGTGTAGCCGAAGAGTTTCATCAACTATTGCCCAACTCCGATTTGTTTTGGATTGACAAATGCGGACACGCACCAATGATGGAACACCCCGAAGAGTTTAATAACATACTGAATGAGTGGTTGTTAAAAAAGATTTAATCATTTTCCACAATAAAATAATATAGTATTTTTGTTAAAAATACTATATTTTGCTGTTTAATAAACCCTTAACAATGAAAATTACCAAAGCCGAATTTATCATCAGCAATTCCGATGTGAGCAAATGTCCGAAAGAACCACTACCTGAGTATGCGTTCATTGGGCGGTCGAATGTTGGCAAATCGTCATTGATAAATATGCTTACTAACAATAAAAATCTTGCCAAAACTTCGGGCAGACCAGGGAAAACTCAACTTATTAACCACTTCAAAATCAACGACAACTGGTTTTTGGTAGATTTGCCAGGGTATGGTTATGCTCGGGTGTCGAAAACTACAAAAAAAACATTTCAGAAATTTATTACGCAATATTTTGAAAAACGACATCAGTTAGTTTGTGCTTTTGTGCTGGTAGATGTGCGACACGAACCTCAAAAAATAGATTTGGAATTTATGCAATGGCTGGGAGAAAACGCAATTCCGTTTTGTATTATTTTTACCAAATCCGATAAGCTCAAGCCCAACGCCATCGAACGTAATATCAACATTTACAGAGATATAATACTCGAAACGTGGGAAGAATTTCCGCAATATTTTGTAACTTCCTCCGAAAACAAAACAGGTAAGGAAGAACTTTTGCAATACATCGATGAAATAAACCAAAGTCTTCGGAAATCTTAAAATTTTATCATAAAATTAATACATAAAAATCAATAAGTAGAAAGTGAATTTTCACACTACGCCCTTAAATAACATTATTAGTTTGATAAAATTCATCGCTAAAATCAAAAAAATTCCTTCTTAAGTATAAAAAGTACATATAAAATTCCTTATAAAACTAAAAATATTATTTGTTTCTTCTGAAAAAAATCGCTATTTTTGTACGATAGCCTTACAATATGCTTATTAAAATGAATAAAAACATAGAAATCGAGCGGAAATTTTTGGTTAAAAATGATACTTTTAAAGAAAAAGCCATTTCCAAAGAAAGAATCGTTCAAGCCTATTTAAGCACCGACCCTAAGCGGACTATTCGTGTGCGTATCAAAGGAAATCAGGCTTTTTTGACCATAAAAGGAAAAACAAACCACATAGGAACAACCCGCTTTGAATGGGAAAAAGTAATCGAAGTGTCAGAAGCTGAAAGTTTACTACCTCTTTGTTTGCCATTTCCTATCGAAAAAGAACGATATATCGTTAAATACAAAGGATTTAGCTACGAAGTAGACGTTTTCTTTGGGAATAATGAAGGTTTAGTTTTAGCAGAATTAGAATTGGACAATGAAAACCAATTTTTTGAAAAACCCGATTGGTTAGGCGAGGAAGTTACAGGGAAAAAAGAGTACTACAACAGCTTTTTATCATCAGTAATGCCTACAAACTATTAATTTGAAAGCATTTGGAAGCAATTTAAACAATATTTAAACAGAAAAAACCATTTATTTTATGAAAAATATATTTTTAGCAACCATTTTATTTGGGTTTGGGGTGGTAGGTATCGCACAAACCTCGCAAAAGTTAGAAAAAAATTGGAAATTCACCCGAGAAGACCAAAAAAACTTCTCGCAAACCAATGTAAATGACAAAAAATGGCAGAATGTAGTCGTGCCGCACGATTGGGCTATTTACGGTCCTTTCGATATTGAAAACGATGTACAGCGAACCGCCATAAAACAAGACGGGCAAGTCGCTCCGATTGAGCATTCGGGGCGTACAGGAGGGCTTCCTTTCGTTGGGGTGGGCTGGTATCGCAACTCTTTTGACGTGCCAGAGTTTAATAACGATAAAAAAGTCTTTCTGCAATTCGATGGAGCTATGGCAAACCCCGAAATCTTCGTAAATGGACAGAAAGCAGGCGAGTGGCACAACGGCTACAACACTTTTTTCTTGGATATAACCCCTTTTGTAAAGGCAAAAAACAATTCGCTTGCCGTTCGGTTGGAGAATTTTACCCAACAATCGCGTTGGTACCCTGGGGCGGGCTTGTATCGCAATGTACATTTGATAACGAAAAACAAAACTCATATCCCGATTTGGGGCGTGCAAGTTACAACTCCCGAAATAATCGAATCTTCTTTCGCTAAAATCAATATAAAAACGGATTTCGTTAGTGAAAATCCTACAAAAACCGAAGTTATCACCGAAATTTACAATCCGAAAGGTGAAAAAATCGATTCGGAAAGCAAAAAATACGACGAATTTAGCATCAATAACACCTTTAATCAGGATATTTATGTAAAAAATCCGCAGTTGTGGGATATTAAACAGCCTAATTTGTACAAATCTGTAAGTAAATTGTACGAAAATGGACAACTAAAAGACGAAGTAACCACCACTTTCGGTATTCGTAAGATAGAAATCAAACCGAATGACGGATTTTACCTAAATAATCGCAAAATCAAGTTCCAAGGAGCCTGTATGCACCACGATTTAGGGGCTTTGGGGGCTGCGGTGAATGAAGCTGCCATCAAAAGACAGATAAAAATGATGCAGGATATGGGCGTGAATGCCATTCGCACCTCTCACAATATGCCAGCACCCGAATATGTGCGTTTGGCAGACGAAATGGGAATGATGCTCGCCATAGAGAGCTTCGATGAATGGGCAATTCCGAAGGTGGAAAACGGATACAATCGTTATTTCAAAGATTGGGCAGAAAAAGACCTAACCAATTTGGTAAAACACTTCCGAAATAATCCTTCCGTAGTAATGTGGTTCATCGGGAACGAAGTTGAAGAGCAAAGCGTTATGGAAGGAGCCAAAGTAGCCCGATTTTTACAAGATATTATCAAAAAAAATGACCCTACACGACCCGTTTCAAACGGAATGGACAGACCCGACCACGTATTTGCCAACAATATGGCGGCTACAATGGAAATCGCAGGGTTCAACTACCGTCCGTTTCGTTACCAAGACGCATACAAACAGCTTCCACAGCAAATTATCCTCGGAAGTGAGACCGCTTCAACCATAAGTTCGCGAGGCGTTTACAAATTTCCCGTAGCACGAAAGGCAATGCCTAAATATGAAGACCAACAAACGTCCTCTTATGATGTAGAACACTGCGGCTGGTCGAATTTACCCGAAGATGATTGGATTCAGCACGAAGATTTGCCTTATACCATCGGAGAATTTATCTGGACAGGGTTCGATTACCTCGGAGAACCTACTCCTTATTATGTAGAATGGCCTGCTCATAGCTCATACTTCGGAGCGGTGGACTTGGCAGGGATTCCCAAAGACCGTTTTTACCTCTATCGAAGCCATTGGAACAAAGAAGAACCCACTTTACACCTTTTGCCGCATTGGAATTGGGAAGGAAGAGAAGGCGAAACAACTCCTATCTTTGTATATACCAATTACCCTTCTGCGGAGGTTTTCATCAACGGTAAAAGTCAAGGAAAACGCAGTAAAGACCTAAATATTCCCTTAGAAGGAAGCTATACGGACGAGGCTCAAAAGTCTTTCGAGCGTCAAAAACGCTATCGCTTGATGTGGTTCGATACCAAATACGAGCCAGGGGAAGTAAAAGTCGTTGCGTATGACCAAAACGGCAAACCAGCAATGGAAAAAGTCGTGAAAACGGCTGGAAAACTACACGCTTTACGCCTTACTGCCGACCGAAAAACCATAAAAGCCGACGGGAAAGACCTTTCGTTCATCACCGTAGAGGCAATCGACAAAGAAGGCAATGTTTGTCCCAATATAAATGAGTTAGTAACCTTTAAAGTAAGCGGAGCAGGGACATATCGAGCTGCTGCCAACGGTAATGCTACCTCTATCGACCAATTTCACCTTCCTAAAATGCACCTTTTCAACGGAAAATTAGTAGCTATCGTTCAAGCAGGGGAAAAAGCAGGAAAAATAACATTCACAGCACAAGCCAAAGGGTTAAAAGACCAACAAATTGAAATCATTACAGAATAAACATCGGGGCGAATCACAATTCGCCCTTTTTTTATCATACAATTCAGTATTTTTATAGCACTAAAAATAGCTAATTATAAAAATATTTTTCTTAACTTTACAACCAAAAGAAAAAAATAAGTTCAATTACATATCAAAACCGAAGAAAATTACATTTTATGCTTCTATAAAAATATAATTGAGAAAAAATATCATTATTTATACAATTTAAAGTTTTTGGAATAAAATTTGAGGTATTAGAAATATAATTTGAAGTCTCA
>JAUNHN010000133.1 GCA_030523915.1 Capnocytophaga sp.
ACCAATTCAGCCAATGGATCAGAAAGTCTCCTACCGATAGAAACTGCTCCACGTACCGTAACATCGTAGTTAGGGAATTCTTCTCGAGCTATTTTAGAAGCCGAATATACCGATGCTCCTGCTTCACTAACTACAAATACTTGCAACTGACGGTCAAACGAAATATTTTTAATAAAAAATTCTGTTTCACGTGATGCTGTTCCATTACCAATAGCTATTGCTTCGATTTTGTAAGAACTAACCATTGATTTTAACTTTTTCATTGCCAGTAAAGTATCCTTTTGGGGAGGATGTGGAAAAATGGCTTCGTTATACAATAAATCACCTTTTTCATCTAAACAAACTACTTTACACCCTGTTTTAAATCCAGGGTCGATAGCTAAAATTCGCTTTTCACCCAGAGGAGATGCTAATAATAATTGTTTTAAATTTTCGGCAAAAACTATAATTGCTTTATTATCAGCCTGTTCTTTAACTTCTTGTAATATTTCGTTAGTAATAGATGGTGCTAAAAGACGTTTATAACTGTCTGAAATAGTGTCTTTTAAAAAATCAGCCACTTCTCCCCCACTTTTAATGATTGTTTTTTCTATAAAGTTAGTAGCTTCTTCTGTATCTATTTCTACTTTTAATTTTACAAATCCTTCATTTTCAGCTCTTAGCATAGCCAAAATACGATGAGAAGGAGCTTTGAAAATATTTTCTTCCCAATCAAAATACATTGAAAATTTTTGAGCTTCTTCTGTTTCTGCTTTAGTTTTTACCACTTGTGAGCAGATATTGGCATTACGTTGGTACATACGGCGTAATGTTTTACGAACGAAAATATTTTCGCTAATCCATTCAGCTATAATATCAGATGCTCCTTGCAAGGCTTCTTTTTCGGTAGGAACTTTATCAGAGATATATTTGGACGCGGATAACTCTAAATCATTGATTTTTTGGGACATAATGATTTTAGCTAATGCTTCCAAACCTTTTTCTTTAGCAAGGTCAGCTCGTGTTTTCTTACGTTTTTTGTAAGGTAAATAAATATCTTCCAATTCATTGATTACAAAGCAATTATCAATTTTACTTTTTAAATCATCGGTTAATTTTCCTTGTTCTTCAATAGCTGAAAGAATCGTTTCTTTTCTTTTTATAATAGTATCATATTCAGTTTGCCATTTACGAATTTGTTCAATGGCTATTTCATCTAAATTTTGTGTTTTATCCTTTCGATAACGGGCTATAAAAGGAATCGTACAACCTTCTGCAAGTAGTTGCAAGGTATTTTCTATTTGTTTTGAAGTAATGGTAGTATTCTGATTTTGAATATATTGGATATTTGTCATTTATCTTGTAAATTTATTTTTTTTAGAATTTATGGAAGATATAACCAACTCCTATTTGCCAAAATAGACTTTTTAGAGAAACTTCCTTCTTTTTATCTATGTTAGTAAGTCCTGTATTAACCTTTGCTTCGATGATAAAAGTTTGAGCTATTTTTAATTCTCCACCCAAAAATAATGAATGATTATTTCGGTTAATGTAATTGTATACTTGTACTTTTTCTCCATCAAGTTCGGCTATGGCACTTGTATTAACTCCCAAATTTGCACCCAACGATAAACTTAATCTGTTGCGGATAGGATAAAATTTCATTCCTAAAGGAAGATACACAGTGATGAGATTCAAATCGGACAGTTGGTTATTTATTATCAAATCACGTCCTCCTAATCCTGCTACCTCTACTTCTGCTTGAAGTGAAAAAAATCTATTCAAATGATATTCCAAAGGAAAACTTATATACACATTTGATTTATAATTATAAGTGCCTACTGGATACCCGTCGCTCAATAATTCTAATTTAGACCTCACATATCCAAACTTAGTAGCTACCTCAAAATTTTGAGCATTGGATATTCCTACAATAAAAATAAATAAAATTATTACTTGAAGTTTTGCTTTCATAGATTTATTTTATTATTCTGATTTTTCATCTGCAAAAATATTGATTTCTTAAAAAATACAGAAATTTTTAATAAATAAAATAAAAAAAGCCATCTAAAAAAGATGGCTTTGTCTTTCGAGCCGATAGAGGGATTCGAACCCACGACCCCGAGATTACAAATCACGTGCTCTGGCCAACTGAGCTATATCGGCTTTTTGCGGGTGCAAATGTAAAACAATTTTTTAAAATACCAAAATTTTAATTGTATTTTTTTATCCTAATTGATTTAATTTTTGAACAAAAGTTCCTGCTTTTTGTTCAAAGTCTTTTCTAACTTTGTCTAAATGAGCACCTCTATTCTCAATTCCTTTTTGTGAAATTTTGTCCATACAATCGTCATAAGCCAACAAAATTTCTTGAACAAGTTCACTTCCTTTACCAATATTTCCTGTAGAGTATTCCCAATGCAAAACAGCATCAATAATATCTCCAAAAACATAATTAACGTTTTTCTTTAGATTTTTAATACTTGCCATAAATTCATTATTTTCTCGCAAAGATACAATAAAAAGATTTTATAGCAAAATAAATACGATTTCATTATTTATGTTTAACCTATAAAATATTTCTTATACTAAAAACTGAAACAAATCAGGTTTGTTATTGAGATAATCTCCGTAGAAATTTCGTTGTTTCATACGGTCGATAAGTGGCTGAAGGTCAGCTTCGTTTTTAAGTTCAATGCCCACCACCGCTGGTCCATTTTCCCGATTGTGTTTTTTAGAATATTCAAAGTATGTAATATCGTCTGTTTTGCCAAGTATCTCAACGACAAACTCTTTCAAAGCTCCAGCTCGTTGCGGAAAACGAACGATGAAATAATGCTTTAAATTGGCATAAAGCAAGGCTCGTTCCTTAATTTCGGCAGTACGAGTGATGTCGTTATTACTTCCACTAACAATACAAACTACGTTTTTACCTTTGATTTCTTCCTTGTAAAAGTCTAAACAAGAGATAGTTAAAGCTCCTGCTGGTTCTACCACAATCGCATCTCTGTTGTATAAATCCAATATCGTTTGGCATACTTTTCCTTCGGGGACAAGTGTAATATCATCTAAAAATCGTTGGCAGATTTCATAATTTAAGTTTCCTACTCGCTTTACCGATGCACCATCTACGAATTTATCTATTTCGCTCAATTCCACTGGTTTACCTGCTGAAAAGGCTTCTTTCATAGACGGAGCTCCTAAAGGTTCTACCCCAATGACTTTCGTATGAGGAGAGAGCGTCTTCAGTACGGACGAAAGCCCTGCCGAAAGTCCGCCCCCACCGATGGGAACAAATACGTAATCAATCGGAGCTTCGGCTTGGTCGAGTATCTCCAACCCCATAGTTGCCTGTCCTTCAATGACTTTCTCATCGTCAAACGGAGGTACAAATGTCTTTCCGCTTTCTGTCGCAAAACGAATTGCAGCATTATTAGAATCATCAAAAGTGTCGCCTTCTAATATTATAGTAACATTTTGACCTCCAAACATTTGCACTTGTTCTATCTTCTGCTGAGGCGTAGTTACAGGCATATAAATTTCCCCTTTAATATTGAGCATTCGGCACGAAAGAGCCACCCCTTGTGCGTGATTTCCTGCACTCGCACACACGATTCCCTTTTGTTTATCTTCTTCTGAAAGCGAACTAATTTTGTTATAAGCTCCCCGAATTTTGTAAGAACGCACCTGTTGCAAATCCTCTCTTTTCAGAAAAATATTTGCTTCAAACAAATTGCTAAGGCGTACACTTTTAGAAAGTGGTGTTGTCGTTATAACGGATTTTATCCGAAGCATCGCTTTCTGAACATCTTGAATTTGAGGTATGTAATTCGTTTTTGTTTCCATTATTTTATACGTTTCATATCGGTCATATAAGCTCTCAAATGTTCTCCAACTATTTCGATAGGATGTGAAGTAATAGTTTTATTTACCTGAATTAACTCCTTGTTATCCACTTCATTAGATGTTGAAAAAACAAATCCTGCTACATTTTTTTCCAAACTGTCGATATACGATGTGATAAGTGGTCGGCAAGCGTGGTCAAACAAATAGCAACCGTATTCGGCTGTGTCTGAGATAGTTTTGTTCATTTCGTATAGTTTTTTACGAGCTATGGTATTGGCAATGAGTGGCAATTCGTGCAAAGATTCGTAATAAGCCGATTCTTCTTTAATTCCTGCTTCGGTCATCACTTCAAACGCCAATTCCACCCCCGATTTTACGATAGCAACCAACAATGTTCCGTAGTCGAAATACGTTTGTTCGGAAATGGTTTCGTCTGTAATTGGTGTTTTCTCGAAATCGGTTTCAGCCGTAGCAGCACGCCACGTAAGCAGATTTTTATCGTCATTTGCCCAATCTTCCATCATTGTTTTTGAAAAATGCCCACTGATGATGTCGTCCATATGTTTTTCAAATAGCGGACGCATTATTTTTTTCAAATCTTCGGCAATGGCAAAGGCTCTCACTTTCGCAGGATTTGACAAGCGGTTCATCATATTGGTAATTCCGCCGTGTTTCAGGGCTTCGGTGATGGTTTCCCAGCCGTATTGAATCAGTTTGGAGGCGTACTGAGGTGCTACACCATCGCGTTTCATCTTATTGAAAATCAATATAGAACCCGTTTGTAACAATCCGCAAAGAATGGTTTGCTCCCCCATCAAGTCTGATTTCACTTCCGCAACGAATGACGAACGCAACACCCCAGCCGTATCACTTCCCAAAGCCGCAGCGTATGCTTTCGCCCATTCAAAACCTTTGTTTTCAGGGTCGTTTTCTGGATGTACAGCGATGAGCGTTGGTACGCCAAATCCACGTTTGTATTCCTCACGAACTTCCGTACCAGGTGATTTAGGAGCCACCATAATTACGGTAATATCCTTACGGATTTCCATTCCTTCTTCTACAATATTGAATCCGTGTGAGTAAGACAACGTCGCACCTTGTTTCATCAGCGGAAGAATGGCTTTAATTACCGAAGTATGCTGTTTGTCAGGAGTTAAGTTGCAAACCAAATCCGCCGTAGGGATAAGCTCCTGATACGTACCTACTTTGAAGTTATTGTTTACCGCATTGGTGTAAGAAGCCCGTTTCTCTGAAATGGCACTTTCACGCAACGCATAGGAAACGTCCAAACCCGAATCACGCATATTCAGTCCTTGGTTAAGTCCCTGAGCCCCAGACCCTACGATGACAATTTTCTTTCCTTTCAAAGCAGTTACACCTTGACTGAAATCACTTTTTTGTAATAATTCGCACACACCTAATTGTGCTAACTTTTCTCTTAAATTCAGTGTATTAAAATAATTTTTCATTTGTTATTTTTATGTTTTTTAAATATTTTTTAGAATAATTGACTACTTTCTATTTCAAATTCTTCTATCGAAATAGGGAATGTACTTCTCACAAGTCGTATTTTTTCACCAAATCTGAACAATCGAACGGTTACATCTTCATATTTCAAAAAATTAGACGACCAGTCGTACCAATCATACTTCGTTTCTAACAGACCTTTTCGGAGTAGTAACTCATTAACTATCAAATAAATATGATGAACAGAATCTTTACTTGTTTCAAACGAAACTTCCTCTACAATATACTTTTTCTCGTTCTTAAAAACAGCTTTTATTTGATGATTTTTGCCAAACGAAAGCCATTTTTCTTCTTTTTTACAGCAAGATAGCATTTTTTTTGTAAAAATGGTGAAAAAATTAAAATTTTATTTCTCGTATTCCACTAACAAAGGAGAAACTTTCATTTCTTCTTTGGAAACTGCAATTCGTGCAGAACCAGCAAATTGCATAATTCCGTAAGGTTTTAATTCTTGATAAAGAGCTGCAATATCCTCACGCGTTCCCGTTTTTGAAATTACGTAAAATTTATTGTATACGGCTACAATATTGGCATTATACCGCTGAATGATGGATTGCACAGGGGCTTCTTCATCGAATAATGTTGTTGTAGGCATTTTAAAAAGTGAATTTTCCAGCGAGATGATTTCTTCATCGGTGTGATAAAAAACTTTGATGATTTCTACCTGTTTTTCAATCTGTTGTACAAGATGTTCCACCCATTTTTGTGTAGTTCGAGTAACGACTATCATCCGAAATACATTGTCAATTTCCGATGCCGACACGTTAATACTTTCTATATCAATATGGCGTCTGAGGAAAATTCCTGTTACTCTGTTCAGTAACCCTAATTGGTTTTCTGAATATATCGTTATTGTATATGTTTTATTTTCCATAGATTTTTTCTTATTTTATTAAATAAATTATTTCCAAGTAAAGAAAAACTGCATTTTTAGGCTTTTAAC
>JAUNHN010000134.1 GCA_030523915.1 Capnocytophaga sp.
CTGGCTGAGCGAAGTCGAAGCCCCACAATGTAAATTCTACAAAAATAGAAAATATAACGAAGCCCCATCACTTTATAAGGCTTCGTCTTCGCTCAGCCTGACAGGGAACTCGCTCAGCCTGACAGAAAAAACATTTTGCCCGACAAAATCTTCGTTCAGTCTGACACTAAATTTCATCATTTTTATAAGAACCTCTATCTTACTTTTCTTTCTGTCATTATCAGAAAGTTCGCCTCAAAGATACGATTTTTTTTAATTGATTTGCCTGAAAACAAGAAAAATCTTCCGAATTTTGTTTTTCTGTACCGATGAAGCCTTTTTTACTTCCCCCAAAAACGCCTATTGCTTGATTTTTATTTGAATGATTTTTTGTATTGTTGGGGCTATCTTATGGGGTTTTTACAGCTCAATGTTATGCTCTTGCAGAAACTCCTCCAAATCGGAAAATAGTTCTATGGGATAAGCCGCGTTCTCCCCTCTATCTTCTATTTCTTTCCCCTTTTTATAAATTCTTTGCATACTATGGATATAATCGCCGTATAAGAGTTCCTTATCAAAACGCAAAAGCAACATTTGATTCCTTTTCTGTAAATTGGCTATTTCGTTGTCAGTAATTATCTGCCCCAGATACTTTATTTGCTTATTGGGAAGAAGATATACAACGGCGTATTTATTTCCTTGCAATACTTCTTTTACGACTTCCTCATTTTGAGAATACAACCCTACCCGAAGCTGTAAATAACTTGGTAATGGAGGTGGCGAAGGTGGAGCTAAGAAATCGGCATCTTCTTCGGTACTCTCTGTTACTTCCTGTCCTCCCATTGGAAGTGGCGGTGGAGGAGGGCTAAATTCTTCATTAAGTTCTTCATTATCCTTTTCAGAGGCTATATCTTGTTCAAGCGTACGGTTTTCTTCCTCATCTTTTTTATATAAAGAACTTATATGAAGTACTAAACACCCCTGTCTTGATTGAGGAAGCTGTGTCATATAACTAACGCTCGTTTCCCTAACGGAAGCTAACTGCTTAATTACTTTTTGAACGAAACTAAAACGGATATTTTTATCAACAAAAAGTTGTGGTGATAAAAACTCTTCTACATTATACTTACTTAAACAATAATTAGAAATATCATCTAAATAAACAAACTGCTTTCCTTCTTCATTAAAAACCGCTTGTTTTTTAGTTATATAGAAATTCAAAGGAACTGTCCATTCTGACTTTTCATATTCCCTGCCTCCTTCGGGAAGTTCAATATCGTATTTCGTTTGAGCAAAAACCACAAAGGGAAGTAGATATAAGCTCCAACCTAAAATCTTTTTTTTCATATTTATACACATTTATTAAAAGTTATATTGATGAAAATCGCGTTTTTATTCCTTTTCGGAAGATTGATTTCGGGGGAAATGTCCTCTAAAAAAAGCAAAGGCAAAAGCATTTTACTATTGCTGAAAACCTACTTGGTGGAATGAAGTCCGCACTCTTTTTTGCTTTTGTCTTCCCACCACCAGCGTCCCGCACGGAAGTCCTCGCCTTCCTTAATGGCTCTGGTGCAAGGCTGGCAACCGATGCTGATAAATCCTTTGTCGTGCAAGGGGTTGTACGGCACGCCTTTCTTTCGCAAGAAGTCCAGTACTTGGGTAGTTTTCCAATGCAAAATGGGGTGAAACTTGATGATTTGGTTGCCTTCGTCCCACTCCAACATAGGCATCTGTTCGCGGTTTTGCGACTGCTCGGCTCTAAGCCCCGTAACCCAGACTTTGTTGCCCGCCAACGCCCTTTTTAGGGGTTCTACCTTGCGGATATGGCAACACGCTTTGCGGAGTTCAGGAGAATCATAGAAAGCATTTATTCCATTGATTTTCACATAGTTTTCAATCGAAGTAGCATCTGGATAGTAAGGGGTAATTTTCGCAGCATAGGTCATTGCGGTTTTGTCCCAAGTGGCGTAAGTTTCGGCGAACATTCTTCCCGTATCGAGCGTAAAGATTTCAATGGGAATGTGATTGCTCAAAATAAGGTCGGTAATGACTTGGTCTTCCATTCCGAAGCTGGTCGAAAAAACGACTTCGTTGGGGAATTTTTCGGCAAGGAAACGCAGGGCTTCTACTTCGTTTTTGCCAATGATTTCTTTCAGAAATATATCTAACTGTTGTTTCATTTTTTCTATAATTTGAGAGCAAATGTACGAATTTCTTATCAAAAGAAAAATATAGACTCGTTATTCAGATACAATACGAATAACCAATCTATATTTTTTCATACTTTTATACCCGAAAAAGTATTAAAAATAATATTTGATATACGTTTCCAAATCCTTATCACCTCTACCTGAAAGGTTTATAACTACGATATCATCTGTTTTGAACTGTCTTTGCGAAAGTACCGCTAAAGCGTGTGCCGACTCAATAGCAGGAATAATCCCTTCCAATTTACAAAGCTCTAAACCAGCTTGCATTGCCTGTTGGTCTGTAACGGACGAAAAATCAGCTCTTTTACTTGTAAATAAATGTGCATGTAGCGGTCCTACACCTGGATAATCCAATCCCGCCGAGATGGAATATGGCTCTATAATCTGTCCGTCATCGGTTTGCATTAATAAAGTTCGGCTCCCGTGTATTATGCCCTCTCTTCCCAAAACGGAAGTAGCTGCACTTTCTCCACTATCCACTCCTTTCCCAGCAGCCTCCACAGCGATAAGTCTCACATTTTCAGCATCTAAATAATGATAAAAAGCACCTGCTGCATTGCTTCCTCCTCCTATACAAGCTATTACGTAATTCGGATACTCTGTATTTTCGAGTTCTTTTAGTTGCCATTTTATTTCCTCTGAAATAACACTCTGAAAACGAGCTACCATATCAGGATATGGATGAGGTCCTACTACCGAACCGATAATATAATGCGTATCTGTTGGGTTATTAATCCAATCTCTAATCGCTTCATTAGTAGCATCTTTCAAAGTACGCGACCCCGATGTAGCTGGACGGACTTCTGCTCCAAGCATCTTCATACGAGCTACATTAGGAGCTTGACGCTGAATATCTACTTCCCCCATATAAACCACACATTCTAAGCCCATTAAGGCACAAACGGTAGCCGTAGCTACACCGTGTTGCCCAGCTCCAGTTTCGGCTATAATGCGTTTTTTTCCTAAATGCTGTGCTACCAATATTTGCCCTATCGTATTATTTACCTTATGAGCCCCCGTGTGGTTTAAGTCTTCTCGTTTTAAATATATTTTTGCGTTGTAACGTTGCGAAAGTCGCTTCGCAAAATACAAAGGCGAAGGTCTGCCCACATAATGTTTCAGCAATAGGTCAAACTGCGATTTAAACTCTGGCAATGCCATGATTTTTAAATACTTTTGCTGTAATTCTTCTACATTTGCAAAAAGCATTTCGGGGATATACGCTCCTCCAAAATCTCCGTAAAACCCGCTGTCTGTTACTGAATAAGGACTGCCATTAGGGAAGCCTCCGATAGGTTCTAAGTTATTGTTTTTCATATAATTATCATATTTTTTTACCAAAAATGATATTGCATTATAAAATTAATTTCAAATCTGTTCTAAAAAACTTCTTAATAATTTTTCATTTTTCAATCCTGCTTCAATTTCAAATTTGCTATTTACATCAATCGCAAATAAAGGTAAACCTTTGTTTTTCATTAACTTAATTTGTTCTATTTCATTTATTCCAATGCCTCCACTCAAAAAAAATGGCTTCTGAAAAGAATAATTTTCCAATAATTTCCAATCAAAAGCAACTCCGTTCCCTCCGTGATTTTTACCTTTTGTATCAAACAAAAAATAATCAACCTCATTTTCATACGGAATTAAAGTTGAAAAATCAAAAGTTTCGTCCACCGCAAATGCCTTGATAATTTCTACATCTTTGTGCTTTTTTTTCAATTCTTTACAGAAAGAAGGACTTTCGTCGGCGTGAAGCTGTATGGCTTTGAGTGCGTAGTTTTCTATTTTTAACCCAATTTCATCAATATTTTCGTTTACAAAAATCCCAACTTTTTTTATATCACTCGAAATGTTAGGCATTTCAGTCTCAAAATAACGTGGTGATTTTGAATAGAAAATAAAACCCAAATAATCAGGCTGTAAATCAGCTATTTGCCGAATATTTTCAGCATATTTCATTCCACAAATTTTCACTAAAAGCCTTGTTTGAGCTTTACTTTTCATAAAAATCAACTTTTTAACTGCTGAATAAACTCTTTTGTTTGGGAATAAATGGCATCTGTTTTCATAAAATTTTCTCCTATCAAAAAACCTTGATAGCCATATTTTTTTAGCTCTAAAATATTTTCTATTTTAGAAATTCCGCTTTCTGAAACCTTTACAAAATCATCAGGGATTTGTTGAGAAAGCGATTTACTTACGTCTAAACTTACCTCAAAAGTTTTTAAATCACGATTATTCACGCCAAGCATATCCAACTCAGGCATCATAGCCTTCTCTAATTCCTCCTGATTATGAACCTCCAATAACACTTCTAAGTGCAAAGCCTTAGCCACAGCAACCAACTCTTTGATTTGGGAACGCGTAAGAGCAGCTGCTATAAGTAGAATCACATCAGCTCCATAAGATTTGGCTTCGTAAATTTGGTATTCATCTATTACGAAATCTTTCCGAAGAATCGGAAGCTGGCACGTAGCTCGAGCCACTAATAAATCATCTAACGAACCTCCAAAATATTTCCCGTCCGTCAGTACAGAAATTCCCGAAACTCCAGCTTTTGCGTAAGCATCTACCAGTTCAAAACAATTCAAATTCTGATTAATTACCGATTTTGAAGGCGAACGACGTTTATGCTCGGCGATAATTCCTGTCGAAGAATTTCGTAAATTGGCTACCAGCGAATATATTTCACGATTAAAAAGCACACTTTTTTCTAATTGCGAAATAGGAATGATACTTTTCTTTAGATTTATTTCTTTGTATTTATCTGCTACGATTCTATCTAAAATAGTCATAATTTCAAATTTTAAAAAACTGTATACCAATGAATTATATTTTTGACAATTCTTTTAATCGGCTAAATGATTGCATTGCTTTTCCTGAGAAAAGACTCTCTTTGGCTTTTTCAAAACCTTGTAAATGTGAGAGCTTTTGAGCCGTAGCAATAGCCATTCCTGCATTGGCACAAACTACATTATTTTGAGCTTCTGTTCCTTTGCCTTTTAATATATTCAAAAATATTTTTGCTGCACTCTCTATGGTGTCTCCTCCTGCTATTTGACTTTCTTTCAGCGGATTAACTCCCCAGTGAAGAGGATATAAAATCTCTTCGCTGTTATTGCGAATCACTTTTGTCCCACCTGTGAGTGAAATCTCATCATAGCCGTCCAATGTATGCAAAATAGTGTAATTTTTATCTGATTTTTGGTACAAATATCCATAAATCCGAGCTATTTCTAAATTATATACTCCTACCATTTGGTTCTTAGGAAATGTGGGATTTACCATTGGCCCAAGCATATTGAAAAATGTTTTTACACCTAATTCCTTACGAATCGGAGCTACTTGCTTCATTGCTGGATGAAAAAGCTGTGCGTGCAGAAAACATATACCTGCTTTGTCCAAACATTTTTTTAAAAAATCAATGTTATTTGTAAACCGAATACCCAAATATTCCATTACATTACTCGACCCACAAATTGATGAAACCCCATAATTCCCGTGCTTACTCACCAAAACTCCAGCTCCTGCTGTTACGAACGAAGCCAACGTAGAAATATTAAATGTATCTTTACCATCTCCTCCCGTTCCGCAAAGGTCAGTAGTTTCACAGCCCAAAGGCACAGGCAAACAAAGCTCAAGTAGTGCATCACGAAAACCTTGCAACTCTTCTACCGTAATACCTCTCATCATATAAATAGTTAAAAATGAAGATATTTGCGAAGGATTATACGCTCCATTAGAAATCGAAATTAGTGTCTGTCGGGCTTCTTCTTTATCAATAGTTTCGTGGTTTATTAGTCGGCTGAGTATTTTTTTCATTTATCTTATATATTTTTTATTTTTTTGACTGAAAATATTGCAACTGGTTGATTTTATTTTGATTACAAAATTAATTTTGATAAATTTTCACTCTATATCATACCGTTATTTTTATGTTATAAAAAAACAGATACATCATAAGTATTTGAAAAACAAATCGTTGTTTTTTTTATAAAACAATTAATAGGAAAAAAACTTTAATTTTCT
>JAUNHN010000011.1 GCA_030523915.1 Capnocytophaga sp.
AACGCAACGCAAAATTTAGCTTAAACAGCTTAAATTTATATCTTAATATAGGAGAAAATCCGTATCAGGTAAGAATATTTCTTACTTGATACGGATTTTTTTGTTTCACTTTTAAATAATAAAAATATGGCAGAAAGTAAAAACAACATTATCACACACGGATTGAGCGGAAAAGTAGGCGACATTTTGGTATTCAGCCAACGCAACGGTAAAACGATAGTCTCCAAAGTTCCGCAGAAGAAGAGTATCACTTCCGATAAGGTAAAGGAACAAATCGGAAAATTCCAACAGGCAACTATCTACGCCAAAACAGCCTTGCAAGACGCATCGCTTAAAGCTGAATACACCGAACAAGCCCAACGCAAAAAAGGTGTAACTGCCTATAATGTAGCGGTAGCCGATATGCTACAAGCCCCTAAGATTGAGCAAATTGACCTTTCTGATTATAGCGGAAATATAGGCGACACCATTAAAGTTAGGGCTTATGACGATTTTAAAGTTGTTTCGGTTACGGTGCATATTTACAATGCCGATGGGTCGTTAGTAGAGGAGGGCAACGCGGTAAATACAGGGCTGGACTGGGTTTATACGGCTACGGCAACGAACGCTGACCTTTCAGGCGATAAAATCGTAGTACGAGCCACCGACACTCCCAACAACCAAACCGAAAGTGTTAAAAATATCTAAATAAAAAGAAAGTTATTGAGCTTGGATACACCTTGGGTAGAGCTTGGGTGGATGTCGGATTGATAAGCGATTTTGTATTAACAAAAATTAAGAATTGAACAACTATCCGAAGGGTTGTTTAAAATGTAGGGGCAAACCGATGTGTTTGTCCATTGGTAAAACATATTTACCATTGATGAAAATATGTTTGCATTGAAAAAATAGGCGTAACCTGAAAAACATAGGGGTTAGATTAAATATTTTACAGAGAATGAAAAATACAATTTTAATTTTATTGACTTTATTTTCAGGAAATCTTTTTGCACAAGGGGTTTCTGAAACGGCGACAGCATGGTTTAAAACATCGTGGGGAGTAACTACAATTATCGTTTTTTTAGCGTTATTAGTTTGTTATATCATCGCTTTACAAAAGACACAAAAAGGAGAAATGATTGTTTTTGTAAATAAATATGATTTTGCGTTGATGTTTTCATCATATCTATTTGTTGTTATTGCATTTTTTTTGGGAGCTGACCCTACATATTTTTGGATTTTTATTTCGCTTTCGGCAGCGGCTTTTATTACAAGTTTAATTTGGTCGGTACTTGCCAATAATGAAAATTTACAATTAGGTATTTTAGCTGTTTTGGCGAAACTCTTTTTAATGGTGGTTGTTTTAGTGATATTAGTTCTTTATATCCTTACAAGAGGCGTTAGACAAACCCGAAAAACAGAAACTATTAACGGAAAACAAGTAACAAGACGTCTAAATGTATATGAACAAATGAGAGAAGATGATGCTTTTGAAAGGAGAAAAGCAAGAGCATTGAAACTCATTTCGTTTTTACTTTTAAGCCTTGTTGTAGGTACGGTAGCCTATAAAAATGTATTAGAAAAGAATGATTTAGACGAAGAAAATGTTAATAATTTGATAGCGAAAATAGATATGAAAAAGCTGTTATATGTATTTTTAATAGCTGGTATTTTTACATTTTCCGTAGGATATAGCTTAGGTTTTCCAAATTTTGATTTAACTGAAAAGATTTCAAAAGTTGAACAAAATGATTTACAAAAAGAAAAATTATACGGAAAAGTGAAATCCGTTGAAACAAAAACTTTTACAGTAAAAATTAGAAAGGGTAAAATCATTAAAGGAGAACAAGCATTATTTGAAGATAATGACAATAAATATATTCTTTTCAACGAAAAAGGCTATATTTTAGAAAAGAAATATAATTCGGAAGGAGGTTTTAAATACACATATCAATATGATTCTTTGGGAAATAAAATAGAAGAATATGTTGAAAACGGACAAGGAAAATTTTATTCAAAAGAAACATATAAGTATAATGGAAAAACTTTACAAGAAGAGGTAGCAAACTACGAAAATAAAGACTCAAAAACAATTTATATGTATGATAGACGAGGATTATTATCCGAAGAAATACATTATGATTTTCAAGAGAAAATGACAGGAAAGCATATGTATAAATATGACAATCAGGGAAGGCAAACCGAACATAGTGTATATGATTCAAAAACGGATAAAACAGCAGTAAGAAATGTGTATAAATATCTTGATGATGGAGCAAAAATAGAGGAAACCTATTCAATAAACGGAGATGTGTTGGTAGAGGTTGAAAAATTTGATAAAGACGAAAACATTATAGAGTATATAGAATATAATGGTGATGGTAGTATATATCGAAAAATAACATACCAATACACTTTTGATGATAAAAGAAATATTACAGAAGTAAATGAACATTTAGAATATAAAAACGGAACTGCTCAAACATCAAAATATAGTTATCAGTATAAATATGATAACCAAGGAAACTATATTTCTAAAATATTATTTGATGATAAACAGAAACCAATCTTTATATACGAAAGAAAAATAGAATATTATAAATAATTTTAAAATTTAATTGTGATGGAAAAAATAATGATGTATTTAATAGGCATACTCATAGTAGGATTATTTTTATTCTTGGGTATTGCATATCTTTATGAAAAAGGCTATTTGTATTGGATAGTAGGAGGAATTTTAATGTATTATGTGTGTGCTTTTCTTTGGAAAAAGAAAAAAGAAAGGGATAGAGAACGACGATGGTTAGAGAAGGAACGACAACGAGAGTTAGAAGAGCAGCGACAACAAGAGCAAATAAGATTAGAAGAAGAAGAGAGAAAAAAATACATTGAAGAAAATATAAGTAGTTTAGAAAAAAAATCTGAACGATACGAGTGGTTGATTGAATATATACGATTATCTAATAATAACCAATGGTTGCCGTTTGTTAAAGATAAATTAAAAGAAACCATTTCGTATCAAAAGTTTGATATTAAATTAGATATAGAAAGACCAAAGGGAATATTAAAAGCTATATCAGCGGATAAAAATATAATTACCGAAGTCTATTCTGAACTATTTAAACAGCTAAAACCTTATATAAAAGGGCTTACTTTTTCAAATTATCATTTATTAGATGTGTTGAATAAAGAATTTTCAGATTTAAAGGGAAAATATAATTTCTTATCAGAAGATTTGAACAATTTAAGACAGCTTTTAACATTACAAGAAAATGAAATTTTAAGTCAGTATAACGGAAAATATCCATACGCTGATAAAAAATGTTTTTATAATTTTAAAGGGCTGGTTGTTAATACACGAACTTCAAGAGGGGAAGTGTATCACGACATTGATAATGGTTTAAGTACAGAATTTTATGTATTTGACAAAACAATAGAATATCATAATATTTACGGAATTTATACCATAAATATAGAAGATATTTTCAAAACAGAAGTGTATAATGATTCCATCGTTTTGTTATATTACACAAGCGGAAGTGTCGCTAATTTTTATATTGCGGAAAAGCAAAATAGAGAATATTTTACAAAACTTATTGCAAAACTTAAACAGAATTTATCAAAAGAAACAGCTACCTCGCAAACTTCAACAGAGAACCAAGATAGCCTTAAAATCGTCAATGAGCTTCTTTATGAAAAAACGAATGGGCAACTACACGATTTTCAGCAAGAAACAGAAATTTTATGGTGGAAAATAGGAAAAACCGATGTTTGGTTGCGTTTAGGAGATTGGGATAATAATCATAAATTATACTTTGCTTTTTGGTCAAATTCTAAAAATACTCAATACGATGCGTATAGGTATGATAATAGTACTAACAAAGAATTTTTTAGTTTATATGATACATCATCATTCGATTTGGCTACCTTTGTAAAAATGATAAACGGAGAACCCATTTCCATTGAAAAAGTAAATGTATTAGTAAATGAAATTTTAGATTTCTATAACAATAAAACCTTGAATCAGAAAACCATAACCCATATTATTAACGAATGCAACAATATAAAATGAAAACATTACAAGAATTAACCCAAGAAAACCAGCGTTTGGCTGCAAAAATAGACCAAAACAGCATAGACAGAGACACATACCGCGTTATTGACGGCATCATTAACCCTGAAAGATATTTAAAGGCTAAATATCGTATTTTATGGATACTCAAAGAAGCCAATTCTATTGATTTTTCGTGGAGTATCATTGATAATTTCAAAAACAAAGAGTGGTTAGAAAAACACGGAGGAAGCAACCCAACGCTTAAACGCTTAATATATACTTCGTATGCGATTTTAAACGAAAGTGAGTGGAGCGATATTCCGTGGGGCTATGAGCCTCAAGGCTATGATTGTTTGCAAGATATAGCTTTTATAAACATCAAAAAAGAACCTGGCGACAGCACGGCAAATGGCAACGAGGTACAACAAGCCTATTACCAAGATAAAGAACTTTTGCAAGAACAAATCAATATGTGCGATGCCGATATTGTTATTTTTGGGAATACATTGCAATACTTTGATAAATACCTTTTTGAAGGACTTACAGAAGCTCAGGAGCAACGTACCGAATGGGGAAATGTATTTTTTGATACAGGCAAAAAACTCTATATCTGGACGTGGCATCCTGCCGTTCGTGGCAAAGGCTTTGATGATAAAGGCTATGTAACCGATATTGCCAATATTGTAAAAAATTGGAAGCGATAAACACAAATTCGGTCGTGTTATAAAAAGTATGATGATAGTTCCGATTGTCAGGCTGAGCGAAGTCGAAGCCTTATCATTACAGGACTTCGACTTCGCTCAGTCTGACAGAAATATCCTTTTTTTTAAAATATCATACTTTTTGCATCAACTTCAAAAATTCTACTGGAATAAACACTTTATAAAAGAGGTTTATTCCAGTATTTTTTACAATTCTTTGAATTTCGTTCATTGTGTTGGCGTGGCGGTCTTTTCTATCGATGAGCATCCAAGTAAAAACCTGATAAAAACCTCTTTCGTTTAAATGTGTTTGCGGAGGGCGAAATATTTTTATTTGAACAGAAAACGCTCGTCCAAATAGGTATTTTTGCGAAAATATTTGCCGTGAGTGTCTATGCAAGCGTGCCATTCTTTGCATTGTTTTAGAGGTATTTCTTCGGTTAGAGGCTGAAAATCTTTTCGCATTGCCTCGTAAGTTTTGTAAGTTCCCAGCCCCAAACGGCTGAAAAGACGTATCGCATAAGTATCAGCGATGAAAACTTTTCGTTGGAAAATGTAAAGTAGCATAGAATCGGCTGTTTCTGAGCCTATTCCTTTTATTTTCAGTAGTTTTTTGCGAAGTTCATCGGTAGTAAATGTTTCAAAATGAGATAAATCTCCGTTTCCGTTTTCGTTGAAAAATGTTACTAAATTCTTGATAAACAATGCCTTTTGTCTAAAAAATCCGCTGGGACGAATGTGCATTTGTAAGTCTTCCAAAGGCATTTCTGAAAGGGCGAAAAGCGAAAAATGTTCAGTTAAATTACGAAGTGCTTTTTCTACATTTTCTTGTGTAGATTGCTGAATGAGAATCATCGAGACGGCGTCTTTTAGCCAGTTTTCATCTTCCCACCAATCTTGATGTCCGTAGTGCAGAACTAAATTATTTAAAACTTTGATTATCTGATGTTTATTTTCCATTTATTTGATTTTTTGCAAAGGTAAATAAAATGTAGAAAATCAGGTTTGAACGATGTTAATAATTTTTTTAGATTGTAAAAGTGAAAATTTTCTTTATATATTTATTTTTCAACAGATATAAAAATATTTAACTACCTCATTGTCAATGTTTTTTATTTTGAAAAATGTTGTATTTTAGTTAAATTTATATGTAATTATGTTTTCTATTGTATATTTGCCACGTATTATAAGCAATTCTTGTTTTTCAATAAATCAAGATGTATTTGTCATACAAAAAACTATCAACTAATTTTAATTTATTCTTACAATGAAAAAATGCGACAAACTCATAGCAAGGCAAAACTTTATCTTGAAAAGTGTATTTAAAAACGCGGCTATAATTGCATTGGCTATTACACTTTCTTTAACAAGTTGTAAAAAGAATGATGATTTAACTGACCCTTCATCTAACTCTAATAATGGAAATTCATCATCTACAAACGGAAAAATCGATAATTCTAACTTAATTTTAGTAGAAGGAGGAAGTTTTATAATGGGAAGTCCCGCAGGGGTAGGGGAAGGGGATGAGCGTCCTCAGCACAAAGTAACACTAAGTAGCTATCAAATCACTAAATATGAAATAACCAATACAGAATATGCAAAATTCTTAACGGCGAAAGGCAATCAAAAAGAAGCAGGAGTTTTATGGTATCAAGGTAGTGATTTTGACATTAACGGAAAAACATATACCCCCAAGAAAGGTAAAGAAAATCTTCCTATCCGATTTATTACTTGGCACGGAGCTAAGGCTTATGCAGAATGGGTAGGCGGAAGAATCCCAACGGAAGCAGAATGGGAATATGCCGCACGAGGCGGAAAGCACAGCAAAGGGTATACATATTCAGGAAGTAATAATATGGACGAAGTGGCTTGGTATGTAGGCAATTCGGGAGGAAGATTACACAATGTAGGAGAGAAAAAACCTAATGAATTAGGTCTTTATGATATGAGTGGAAATGTTTGGGAATGGACAGCCGATTGGTATGGCTCTTATACTAAGGAAGATAAAACCAATCCCAAAGGAGCTGATACAGGAACGGTTCGTGTAAGGAGAGGGGCAAGTGCTTTTTGTGTGTTGAAAAATATTCGTTCAGCAAACCGAAGTAATCGCGACCCAAATGGCGTACGGCACAATATGGGATTTCGTGTAGTTTTCGATGTTAAATAAAAAATAAGAACTGCCCCCAAATAGATAGCGTTTTAAAATTTTGGCAATCAGCTTTCTGTTGTAAATCCAAAAAATAATAAAATAGTAAAAGGTAGTATTTCACTGACGATGTAAGTCGCTGAAATACTACCTTTTACAATTTGGTTTATTAATGTTAGTTATCAATTCGTAAGAATTGCCCCTTTTTATTAAACTCCAAATCCAATCCATTAGAAAGTTCTACCTCGTAGCCGATACGTTTCTTTTTAATATCCTTGATTTGCGTTTGTGAATATTGCTTCTTGACGTATTGTGCAATTTCTGTAGGAACGATTTTATCAGGAACTTGTCCTTTTCTTGATTTCACTTCTTCCCAATCTCCATTGGAAAAGAATTCTATTTCGGTACCGTCATTAAAGTAAACCGAATATTCTTTCTGTTGCAAATGCTCTACATCTTCATAAACTCCCGAAATTTCTTGTACAGAAAAGTGTTCTTTTACAAAGGATTGAGCTTTGGCAGGAAGCGTTTCAAAAGCAATTACATTGTTCTGTGCGTTAGCGAATTGTACTCCAAAGAGAGTTACTAAAACCGCCATTGATTTGATTAATTTTACCATAATTATTTTCGTTTTTAAAATTTAATAAGACAAAATTACACGTTAAATTAGGAAAGAAATGGGAAAATTGTTTTTTATAAAAAAATGTATTCGCACATAAATTTTTTAATGAAAATCTGTATATTTGCCCAATTATCTCTCATTCAAAAATGAGCAAACAAATTAATCACATAATAAACGAAATAGCAGACCAATACATCATAGAGGACAATAATAGACCTTGGATTATTGGGTTTAGTGGGGGAAAGGACTCTACTGTGTTGCTTACGCTTACTTGGTTGGCATTATTAAAAATAAAGAACGAACAAGGGAAAGAGTTTCTAAAAAGAGAAATTTATGTGGTGTGCAACGATACTTTGGTAGAAAATCCTATTATAACCAATTATGTAAATAAGGTTTTGCAGAAGATAGAAAATGCGTCATTAACCCATAATTTACCCATAAAAGTTCGTAAAACCATTCCGAGATTGGAAGATTCTTTTTGGGTAAATCTGATAGGTAAAGGCTATCCTGCTCCTAATAATTCGTTTCGTTGGTGTACAGAACGCTTGAAAATAAAACCAACGGCAAGATTCGTTTCAGAAATAATAAAAAGTGAGGATAATAATCATCACGAAGCCATAATCCTCGTAGGAACACGAAAAAGCGAAAGTAGTACAAGAGCAAAATCCATCAAAAAACACGAAATCAGAGGGAAACGACTTACAAAACATCCTTTGCAAAACAATGTTTTTGTGTATTCGCCTATTAAGGAATTGGAATTGGAAGAAGTTTGGTTCATTATCAACACCTTCAAATCGCCTTGGGGAGCGGATAATAAAGAATTGTTTGACATTTATATGGATGCCAGTGCCGATGATTATGAGTGTCCTACGATGGTTTCCAATGGAGAACATAGGTCTTGCGGACAGAGCCGTTTTGGCTGTTGGACTTGTACGGTGGTGAAGCAAGATAAGTCTATTTCTGCACAAATTGAAAACGGGAAAGATTGGTTGATACCGCTTCGGGATTTACGCGACTGGATTCAAGAAGAGAGAAACAAACCCGAAAATCGCTCAGATTACAGAAGAGACGGAACAGAAGCGGCTGTACCCAATGGGGGAGTGGTAGAGCTAAAACATAGAAAAGAAATACTAAAAAAAGTTTTTGAAGCTCAAAAAACAATAAATGACTTAGGTTATGAAATAGAACTCATCAATAAACAGGAACTAATTGCTATTCAAGTAATTTGGTATCGTGATTTGTATTTTGAGAATACCGTTTCGGACATTTATAATAGTGTATTTAATAAACATCTTGATATGAAACAGCACAATGAACTTATCAAAAAAGAGGAAGAATTGTTACTTTCGGCTTGTAATAAAGACAAAAAGCAATTTACGCTAATTCAAGATTTGCTGAAATTAGAAAAATCAAAGACCATAATGATGAAGCGAAGAGGTTTGCTTGAAGATATAGAAAAACGATTTAAACAGCACATTTCTGCATAATGATTATAAAGAAAATAGAACTGAATAACTTTCGTATTTACAAAGGTTATAATAAGATAGACTTATCGGTTAATGATGATGAAAATATCATAATAGTTAGCGGTAAAAACGGATTTGGAAAAACTACTTTCCTTATGTCGTTGGTTTGGTGTATGTACGGCAGACAGATGAGTGAAGTAGATGACATATACAAAAAAGAAATTGAAAGTAACGGAAATTACAAAAAATACATCAAAAATAGCTTAAACAGACAAGCTGAAAGCGAGGGAAAAACCACATTTTCTGTTTCGGTAACTTTTGCAGATGTTACCACCATTCCCGATATTACTTGTGATGAACTAAAAATCACAAGAACCTATCATACAGAAGGTTCAAAGGAAGAAGAATTGGAAATTCTCATCGATGGAATGGAAAGTGAATTGGTAGAAGATGTAGGGGAGGAAATGTTCATTCGGGATTTTATTATGCCCAAAGAAATTGCAAAATTTTTCTTTTTTGATGCTGAAAAAATAGTTTCTCTTGCAGAAATTCATACAGCCGAGCAGAGAGAAAATTTAAGTCAAGCATACATTGAAGTATTGGGCATTAAGCATTATCAAGATTTAAAAAATGATTTAGATAATTACCTTACGAAATTAAAAGCTGAAACCGCAAGTGCGAAGGATAGAGCAAATTTAGAAAAAATGAAAGCCGAATCTGGAGCAAAAGAAGAGGAAAACAAGGATATTTTAAATCAAATTTCCAATTTAAGAGAAGATGCTTCTTTACTTAAATATGATATAGATAAATTACAAGAACGACTTATAAGAAATGGTAGCGTAATTACCGTTGAAGAACTCAATGAACTCCGTGAAAGGAAGAAAAATTTAGACGAAAATGTTTCTAAAATCCAATCAGACCTAAAATCTTATTTTGAAATTGTTCCCTTTGCCATTGCAGGAAAACTCTTGTATCAGGTGTTAGAGCAAGTAATTGAAGAAAGAAAATTTATAAACAGGGATTTTGATAAAAATAAAGTAGATGATATTTCCAATAAAATTATCAATGATTTTATCAATTTACCAAAACCCGAACACTTGCAAATCAATTACGATGTTCAGCAGTATTATATCAACAGTTTCAAAGAATTAGTAAATAAACATCTTGGAAATGATGATGAGCAAAATGTAGAAAAAGTTGAGTTACTTCATAATTTTTCAGAGGTAGAAAAATCTGATTTAGAGCAGTTTATTAACAACATAAAGCTGTCGTTAAAAGAAAAACTCAGCAGTATAAATACAGATTTCATTCGTTCAAAAAATGAACTCAACGAAATTAGTAAAAAGATAAAACTTGCCGAAGAGAAATCGGAAGACGCTTTGGTAATAGCCGATAGAAAGAAGAAATCCGAGTTGGAAGGTCAGTATGAAGATGTTCAGCAACAAATTGGTAAGCTGAATCAAAAAATTGATGACAATGCCAACTTGATTACTCAATACAAAAAGGAAATCAATAAAATCACGGATAAACTTGAATTAGGAAAGGAAAATATCAAAATCGGTAATGAAGTAGAAAACACCATTGCTACATTAAAGCGATTTATCATTGATTTTAAAAACGAGAAAACAAAATCACTTGCCGAAAGAATAAAAAGTGGTTTAGATATCTTGCTTCACAAAAAATCTTTTATCCACGATGTGAATGTTCAAATCATAGGCGAAGATATTGATATTCAGTTGATAGACGCGAGGGGAAATGAAATTAATAAGGATTCATTGTCAAAAGGTGAGCAACAAATGTACGCAACTGCCCTACTGAAAGGCTTGGTAGATGAGTCCAATATAAGTTTTCCTGTGTTTATAGATTCGCCAATGCAGAAGTTTGATGTAGATCATTCGCATAGCATAGTGAAGCATTTTTATCCGAAAGTATCAGACCAAGTGATTATTTTCCCACTTTTGAAGAAGGAAATGAGCGAGGAGGAGTTTAATATCCTACTTCCAAACATTAGCAAAACATATTTGATAAAAAATAAGGACAACGAACAATCTTCTTTTGAATTTGTAGAAAATAAAAAGGATTTGTTTAGAATATTTGAAAAAGAACATCAGAATGCAACCGTTTAACATAAAAACATCATCGGAGTTAGTAAAAAAACTTACCAGTAAAATGCAACTGGGCGAAGAGAACCACATCGCAAGGATTGCTCTGGCTTATTCCTTAGCAAAAGGATTTGATTTTGAGCCGAATAAGGTATATTCTTCGGAAAAACAAAAGGAGTATAAAGACAATACGCTTTTTGGGCGTTATCAGGAATATTATGTGTCATTGATTTGTCAGAAATACCAAATCCATAAAGACGATGTGGAGATAAAAAAATACATTAAATGGCACATAGATAACGGATTAGAATTAATTGATTCATATTTTGAAGAAAACAAAAATGTTACAGGACTGGAATTTCTTTTAGACCATATAGAATTAGGCATTGAGGGTATTAACGAAAACCAAAGTGCTTTTAATTATGTAAAAAACAAAAACAATACTATAAAAGAGAAAGATTATTTCGCAGCTCCAATCAGAATTCTTGTGGGTGAGTATAACGGAAAAAATATTTATTTTACGCCAAATAATACTAAAAAATACTCAAATTGTCATATCGCTATTGCAGGGCAGTCGGGGGCAGGAAAATCCTATTTTGCAAAGAAGTTTTTGGAAAGAATTGTTGCAGAATCCAAAGGAAAAGTGAATTTCTTGTATTTGGACTTCAAAGGAATGACCGAAAATGACAAAAAAAGTGGAGAAAACAAATCATTTTTTGATGTTACAAATGCAAAATTGATTGATACGCCAACTCATTCATTTCCTGTAAATCCACTTTCGTTTATCAATAATATAAATGAAAAGGATAAAATTGTAGGAATTGGTCGTTTTGTAGATATTATTGACAAATACGCCAATTTGGGAAATGTTCAGAAACAACATCTGAAAGATGCAACCAGAAAAGCCTTTGATGATAAAAAAGATGGCTCTTACCCTACGCTATCCGATATTTTAGAAAATGTGTATGAAATAGCAGGGGATAAGCCTTCATCACTTACACAAATTTTAATAGGTCTTACAGAAATAGAGCTTTTTGATAATAAAAAATTGGGTGATTTTATCAATGAAAATTACTATCTGAGTTTGTCAGGTGATTTGAGCAAAGAAGTACGATTTACAGCTACATTTTTAGTAATTTATTATCTTTACAATATCTTTATGAATATGGATAAAGTGCCGATAGAGGAAATTAGCGAAGAAGAATCTTTCAGCGGACTTCGTTATGTACTTTTAATAGACGAGGCACACAATGTATTCAAAGAGAAAAAATCACAAGAAATATTAGAAAAACTATTGAGAGAGGTTCGTTCGCAAGGTGTTTCTGTGATGCTTGTTTCACAAGGGATAGATGAGTTTAATCAGCCTACATTTGATTTTTCAGAATTGTGTGCATCGGCTTTTTTAATGCAAATAAATGATGGAAACAACTGGAAATCAATCAGTAAATTTTTAGGAGCAGGGGAAAAACAAAGAAACAAAATCAACCGCTCAATGGAATCCATTACTCCAAGACAAGCCATCTCAAACATCAAAGAGTTTGAGTTTGCAGAGATTTTTAGTATAAAGTAAGTAAAACAATAAATATGGCAAATCAACAATTTACATCAATAAAAGTTTCTGATTTAAAATTAGATTTATATAACCCTCGTCTTCCAAGATCCAAACAAGGAAAGGACGAGAAAACGGTTATTGAGTTTATGCTTTTGGAGGCGGCTACATTAGAATTAATGTTGGCAATTGCAGAAAATGATTTCTTTGCTGGGGAATTACTATTAGTCGTCAAAGATGAAACAGACGAAGGAAAATATATTGTTATTGAAGGCAATAGAAGATTAACAGCCGTAAAACTATTACATAATCCAGATTTAACATCTGTAAAAAAGATTGCTACTAAAGATATTGTTGATAACGCTAAATTCAAACCAACAGAGCTACCTTGTTTGGTATTTGAAAATAAAAATGATATTCTTAGATATTTAGGTTTCCGACATATTACGGGAATTAAATCTTGGAGACTACTTGAAAAAGCGAGATATTTATACGATTTAAGAAATGGTGAAGATTTTAAAGACTTATCATTTTTAGAAGCATCAAAACAGATAGCAAAAATGATAGGAAGTACATCTCCTTATGTGAAACGATTATTGATAAGTTTTGAACTATATAAGATAGTTGAGGATGAGGCTTTTTATCAAATAGATGGATTAAATGACACTCGTTTTTATCTGAATTACTTTACAGATGCTTTAAATAAAGAAAATATACGAGATTTTATAAATGTAAACTTGCAATCAGAAATACCATTAGAAAACATAAACAAAGAAAATTTAGAGAAAGTAACTACTTGGTGGTTTAAGGAGACAGAGGGGCAATCAAGAGTTTTAGGAGATAGCGAGGGGTTGAAATTATTAAATGCTGTTATAGCAAATCCTATTGCTCTTTCTTCATTTGAGAAAGGAGCAACAATTTATGATGCCTACGAATTAACGGGCGACATAGATTTGCAATTTGAAAGGAAAATTAAAGAATCTCTAAAATCCATAGAACACGCATTTGTATTTACACCAAAAGTTTCTATTTTTTATAAAGGTCTTTACGAGGATTTGAAAACTATCAGAAAAATAGCATCTAATATCAATGATTTTAAACTAAAAACAGAACAAGAAGGCGATGACTTTTGATGAAAAAATAGTATCTTGTGTTTTAAAATTTCAAGACATTCAAAAACCAGATTACGCTAGTTCAGAAATAGATTATTATGCTGATTTTATCGAATTAGTAGTATTGTTTGCAGGTGAAGATGGTATTACACAGGGAGATATTCAAGATAGATTTTTTGGAGAAAAAGATTACAGTAATGCAGGAGAAAGAGATGAAGATGAAGCCTTTTTAAAGTCAATTTTTTTACGAATTGAAGAGAGAATTACTTTGTTTAGTAATGATTACCCCTTTTCTTATTTAGAAAATGAAATTTTGACACTAAAATTAAATTTATCTATAAATAACAAGTTGTATCTTTCGTTGTTATTGTCATCTAAATTAAATATTTTCAAAGATTTAAAATCTGAATTAACAACTGATTTTGAATCTATATCTTATTCAGTACTTAAAAATTTTTTACCAACACACTCAATTGTAAAAGAATTTGGTAAAAACACCTCTTATATTGGTAATGCGATTGATAAAATTAAACAATTAGCAAATGATTTAGATTTAGCTGTTAACGAATATGAAATAAGTCAAGTTGGATCAAGAAATAATCAGGAACGAGGTTTGGATATTATTGGTTGGATTCCGTTTGGAGATAATTGTGGAAATAAAGTAATCTATTTGTGTCAATGTGCTTGTGGGAAGCAATACGAATCTAAACAACACGACACAAGAAGATTTGAAAATTATTTACAATTTTACAAAACAAACCCCCAGCATACTCTTTTCATTCCTTATTCGTTAATAAATTTTAGAGCAAAAAAATTCTATCATTCAGATTGTATTGAAAAAGATTATCTGATTTTTGAAAGAAAGAGAATATTGGAATATTATCAAGCCGATATATTTGATACGTTGCAAAGCAAACAAATCGTAGAAAAATGCGTTGTTTATAATATATCCGAGATATAAAATAAAAGTTAGTAGCATTTAAGTTGCTTATATTAATTAGTAAAAATGCTTTTTTATAAGAGTATTTTGAAAATTTCTTTTTTGTAATTTTGCTTTTTCTTAAAGTTTTTGATACAGATGGAACTAACGCCTATCGACATACAATTACAAGTTTTGCCTACGTCGCCTGGTATTTATCAGTTTTATGATAAAAACAATACATTGATATATGTGGGGAAAGCTATCAACCTCAAAAAGCGTGTTTCGTCATACTTCCAAAAGAATCACGAATCGGGGAAGACACGAGTTTTGGTAAAAAAAATAGTGCGAATAGAACACATCGTAGTACAAACCGAAAGCGACGCATTACTATTAGAAAATAATTTAATTAAAAAATATCAGCCTCGTTATAATGTCTTGCTCAAAGACGATAAAAGTTATCCGTGGATATGTGTCAAAAAAGAGCGATTCCCGCGTATATTCCAAACAAGACGTGTGATAAAAGACGGTTCGTTGTATTTCGGTCCATATACGAGTATCAAAACGGTTCGGACGCTTTTAGAACTTATCAAAGAACTTTATCCTTTGCGAAATTGCAATTATGACCTTTCGGCACAAAACATTCATTCTCAGAAATTTAAAGTGTGCTTAGAATATCATTTGAAAAATTGTAAAGGAGCATGTGAAGGGCTACAAACGGAAGAAAATTACGCCCATAATATTGCGGATATCATCGAAATACTCAAAGGGAATTTTAAGGACATTTTAAGGCGTTTCAAGGAAGAAATGACACAATTAGCTTCCGAATTGCGTTTTGAAGAAGCCCAACTCATAAAAGAAAAGGTAAATATATTAGAAAACTATCAAGCCAAATCCACTATTGTAAGTTCTAAGATTAATAATGTAGATGTTTTTTCTATCGTATCGGACGAGGAATATGGCTACGTGAACTTTTTGCAAGTGGCGTATGGAGCAATCGTTCGGGCTCATACCATTGAAATTAAAAAGAAATTGGAAGAAACTGACAGAGAGCTTTTGGAACTTGCTATAATGGATATTCGCGAGCGTTTTTTTTCAACTTCAAAAGAAATTATAGCTCCTTTTGAGATTGTCCTTTCAGAAGATGTACTACTTACCATTCCAAGGCAAGGCGAAAAACATCAATTATTAGAACTTTCCTTACGCAATGCCAAACTCTTCCGTCAGGAAAGATTTAAACAGGTAAAAATTACTGACCCTGAAAGGCATACCAATCGCATTCTTTCACAGATTCAGCGAGATTTACATCTGTCCGCTCCGCCTATTCACATAGAATGTTTTGATAACTCGAATATTCAGGGTACAAATCCAGTTTCTGCCTGTGTAGTGTTCAAAAATGCAAAGCCAAGTAAGAAAGATTATCGGCATTTTAATATCAAAACGGTGGAAGGTCCTAATGATTTTGCTTCAATGGAGGAAGTTGTATATAGGCGTTACCGCCGACTGCTTGATGAAGAGGCTTCCCTACCACAACTTATCATTATTGATGGGGGAAAAGGGCAACTTTCTTCGGCATTGAAAGCCTTGGAACAGCTGGGTTTACGAGGAAAAATAGCTATCATCGGTATTGCCAAACGCTTGGAAGAGATATATTTCCCTGAAGATAGCATTCCGCTGTATTTGGACAAGCGTTCTGAAACGCTTAAAGTAATCCAACAACTTCGCGACGAGGCTCATCGCTTTGGACTAACTTTCCATAGGCAAAAACGAAGCAAATCAGCCATTGTGTCTGAATTAGATGGTATCGAAGGAGTAGGCGAAAAGACCAAAGAAACGTTATTGAAACATTTCAAATCCGTCAAACGCTTACAAGAAGCCTCTTTGGAAGAGATAGAGGCTATCGCAGGGCATCGTGGGCGTAAGGTTTTTGAATATTTTCAGAAATAGCATTTTTGTCAGAAACTACTTGCTTTTATTTTCACGGGTGTATACACGAAGCCAATCAATGTCCATTGTAACATTTCTAAGGTTAGGATTATGGTCTTCTGGATAGCCTACACCATATCGGTCTAAACCTCCAATTTGCCCTGTAATGGCTACATCCCACGTTGTATTTTCCATCCCTTCTTCCATTGCACGGGTTATAAATGAATTATATTTATTACCAAAATCAATAGTTTTCCAAGTATTTGTGATTTTTCCGTCAAGTAAGAAACTGATTATAGCGTGTTTTTTGGGGTCATTCGGGTCAGGGTCTATCTGTACACCATACACGTGATAATCATCGGCAGGATTAAAATCAAGTATGGTAAAAGGGTTTTTATTAACATTGGTACGGAGTTTATTGGTTTCGCTATCGTGCATGTGTAAGGTTTGGTTTATCTGCATTTTGTTTGGCGTAGTTTGGTAATATTTATAGAAAATTTCCAAAATATCTAATTCTGCAGTACTTGCTCCCAAATAATGTCTAAGCCATAAGGACATCCATACGCCATATTCATAAGGAACTTTGGCTTTAATTTCGATTCGTGAAAATAGGGGATATAACTTTCTGGGATTGTTATTATAATTTTTTGCATCACGGCTTGATAAACCTCCTGACCACCATCCAGGGCGATGTTTTGCTTCTTCATACTGAGTAGTAGGCGGATTGTCATCACGTGTTGCTGTAATTCGCACTACTTTTCTTCCTTGGTCATTTACAAAACTTATTTGTTGCTTTCGGTAAGTTTGTAACATTCCTTGTGGCTGCCCATAACGTGATGAAAAAGTGTATTCATCTCCATAAATTCCCCAATATCTATGGTCTATTTCTGTACCATCAA
The DNA here is from genome assembly GCA_030523915.1 of Capnocytophaga sp. Classification (GTDB taxonomy): domain Bacteria; phylum Bacteroidota; class Bacteroidia; order Flavobacteriales; family Flavobacteriaceae; genus Capnocytophaga. The sequence goes on from JAUNHN010000011.1 coordinate 17,476, forward strand.
ATTCATCTCCATCATAATAAAACCAGCCTTCAGGCACTTCATTTGATGACGAATTATCAATATTCTGTAAATCCATTTTTTTGCTACACGATAATGAAATTAATCCTGTACATAAAATGGTAATAGCAAGATGATTTAAAATACTTTTTTTCATTTTTAAACGAGTATTAATTAAACGTATATCTTAAAGAAAGTCCTGTACGGATTGTAGTCATCGGGAAAGCTGTCGATATTGCCGATTTCGAGAAATTGTACTGTAAATAATATGATGCCAATAGGTTTTTGCTGAGGTTATATTCTGCCGAAAAGTTTCCTATCCAATTGGTTTGCCCCGCAGTTACCTGATTATTAAATATTTCCATATTTCTGATTACGGTAAACTCATCTCTGTAAGAAAGCGTTCCTTTCAGTATCAAATCACTTTTAAGAGTAGTTCGCACACCACCTACTTTTGTTACAAAACGTAAATCTTTAATACGATACCCCAAACCTAATTTGTATTCTCTTCCGATGATTTCTGTCAAATAATCGTTATCTAAACTGATAGAAATCGTTCTATCTCGATTTAATTCAGCCAAAACACTTATCCAGTTCTTCATTTCCATATCGGCTCGAATTAATGGATTAAATTGCTCAATTAAAGTAACATTCGTGAACAGTTTTTCATTCAGAAAATCCCCCCCTACATTCTTTTTCTCAAGGTTATTAGGGTCATACTCTAAATTGGTACGGAATTCACTGAGTGAGTAACTTGCTCTATATCCGTGTGCTAACGAGAAACGACGGAAAGCGTTCTTAATAGGTTCTATTCGCATCAATCCCGTATAGCGAATGCTCCATTCAGGAATAGGAATATTGCGGAAAGCACTCAAAGAAACTTTATCAGCACTTCCTCCCGAATATGCCGAAATGAAAGCAGGTATAAGCACGGCTTGGTTGGTCTTTCCGAAACCATTTGGATAACCATCGGCATCCAAATTAGCAGGGTCATTTACGTTGATGCCTCTTTCGGTAGCCAATCGTTTTGCTATGGTAATTCTATTTTCTTTAAATCGTTCAAAACCAGCAGAATAATATTCGTCTACTTTGTCAAAAGCAGTAGCAATAAGATTCGTAGTAATATTGAAATTCCCTACTTGATTACCAATGAGTTTGTTATACACAAAGTTCCGAACTTCAAATGTTTCGGTATAATTATCAGTATATTGACGCTTAGCGGTAAGGTCTATTTGCAAGTCAGGAACAGGTTGCAGATTGGCTGTAATGGTTAAATCTCGTTCTTTCGATTGTAAAAATTGGTCATTAAAATCTACAAAATCAGTCAGATAACCTCTTTTTGCCATTTCATAGCGTATATCGGCTTGACTTCCAAACATAAAGCCAAAAGAAGGCTTTGTAGTGCCTAAAAAACCTACTTTTTGTGTATATCCAGGAAGTGTTTTTCCGTTAGTTTCGGAATAATTTATTCCCGCACGTTTTATCATTGTAGCCAATGATTTCCAAGTACTTTGTTTTTCTCCTCTTGCGGGAGGCTTCACACCCAGATAGTTATATAACTGGTCAAAAGACATATTTACGGTCAAGTTATGCGTATTGGCATTTTGCAAAGTATTGATATCGTGTTTTGCTAACTGCAAAAGCGTTTGTGAACCTCGTTGCCAATCGAAATCGCCTGTATATGTGTAATTTGCTTTAATGAATTGGAAGAAAGGAAACTTCGAGAATGGCAATTCATAATTCACTTGGAATTTTGAGAAGAAGTGATCAGGGTCGCCCAAATCCCAGAAACTATCCCATAGCCCAATATCATTTCGCACTCCTGACACCTCACCATTGGCGTCATAGGTATAATAATTTCGGATAATACTATTATTGGTAGCGTTGAAATTTACTCGTAATGAACGAGTTAAATTATAGTTAATAGCAAGTTGATAATCCATCAGATAATTGCGTTGTTGCAATTCAGGCATTGCTTTTTGCTGGGTAATATCCACACCATCAAAGTAAACATCACGGAACAATTGTTTGGTATAAGAACGAGAAATATTAGATGAAAACATCACACTGGCAGGAAGTAAATTTAGATTTATATCCGAAAGCCATTGCCAATATTTTTTACCCGATAATTGTTTTATTTTTTTCAGAGGTTCAATACTTTTCGGCTGAAAAGCATAATTATAGAGCAATCCTGTACGCACATTTTGCTCGTTTTCGTATTTCAATTCATAATCCCGATGATTTACCTCATTATAAGCGTAATTGAATGTAAAGTTTTCGATATTGTAAAAACGATTTTTCTGCCCTTCCGATAGGTTTTTTTTCACACCTATCATATTGATTCCTCGTCTAATGGTAAGGTCTTCGGCTTGTTCTTTGATAGCCTGACGTTCAGTTGCGGTTTGGGCTACACTCAATCGGTCTTTAAGGCGAATATCTTGATAAACAGGGTCATACTCAGGTGTTGATAATTTTTGAGCATGATTTAAACTCACAGGAATTTGCATATTCCATTTTGGAGGAAGTAGTTTTCCTGCGTTGATATTCATTACCACATCATATTCTTTCGTATTCTCAATAGAACGCTGATTAGGAGCTTGGTCTACTGCACCGAAACCTACAGTATTCATTCGTCCTGTGGCAGAAATATTTAGCAATTCGGAAGCATTGGCATCTAAAGCCCCAACAGCTGCCCAGCCTCCATTATTTACTAACTCGGCTACCCGAAGTTCATTAAACCAAAACTCTCCACTGAGCCTTTGTCCAGTAGCGTTTTTTACACCAATCATTATAGAACGAATGCTTCCTAAAGAAGGATTTCCTTTTATTACGTATCTGTTCTCTCCTGTTATGTATGGTGAATTTTCATCCACGACATTCATATTAGCATCATAATGAGTAGCGTTATTCAATGTTTGATTTCGTAGACCGATGGCTTTTAATTTAGTCAAAACATCCATAGGAACTACTAGTTGGTTCACATCGGGCCAAATGAGTCCTTCGGTATTTGCCCCTGGTGGTGTTACCCGAAGTGGAATCTCTACCTGATAGTAATTTTCACTAAAATCTGTACCTATACGAATAAAACCAATCATTTGATTATCAGCAATAGAACTGTTGTTGTACGCCTCAGCATGCATAAACATTTTGATGTATTTGTACTGTCGTAAATCAAGGCTCATTACTTTGTATACTGCACGGCTGTCATTCGGTTCCAAATTATTTACAATATACGAAAGTGATTGCTCATTTTGTTCTACAAGTGTATTATTTGTGTTAAGACGCTCACGATATACTCCCGTAGGCATTCGGTATGGAATTGGCGAACGCGTTTCGTTTTCGATAATATTTACAGAACTCACTTCCACTTGTGTATTATCATCTGAAGGGTCATCTAAATCGGTACTTAGTGTGTAATTGTAATAACGCCAATCACCACGAACTAAATCCAACGTTCCGAAACGGAGTAGCATGTCTTGTGAAAAGCCCGTCATATACATTCGCATATGGGTAATTGAATTGATGATGTCTATTTCATCGTTAGGAGTTATAGGGAATGTATAACCTTCTCGTACCATTCTTCCGTCGGCAATTGGGATTTTAAATTGAATCCAACGAGCAGCAACGTTTCGCCCATTAGGAGCTTCTACTGTTATGGTACGAATATCATTTACATAGCGGTCGCTACGTGTAATATTTGGATGAATTGGCAAACGATATTCGTAATAATTGTTCGAGGTATTCATTGTAAAATCTTCGTTAATATCCTCAAAATCAGGAATTGTGGTAGAGCCTCTGTCATTGTTATCTACCGCGACAGGAGAGTTTCCTTCCGTTCCGTTATAGTTATAATATCGATTTAAAATTCCTCCATTTCGAGCTAAATAATATTCATAGTTATCCAATGCAGGGTCATTGGGCGATTCAGCTACGCTATTGTTATAAATACGTGCTTCTTCCGAGTTTCGTAATCCGTCCAAACCTACATCTTGTAGTGTACGATTTTCCGAACTTCCATCAAAAGCATATAGAAGTGATTGAGCTCCAGGTACTTTTCCCCAAGAAGAAGTATTGACAATAGAACTTGATGAAAGTCCTGGAAGTCCGTTTTCGTATTGCTTACGCCCGTCTTTTAGAACATCTTCGGAGATATTTCCTAAGTTAAATACCAGCTCTCCGTTGCCTGAATATTCGCCCGAAGTATATGGGTCAAGCATCCAGAATTGAATATATTCAATGTTACTTTCTTGAAAATCAGAATACGTCATTCCACGCATAATTCCTGCCCATTTTTCGGTGGCATTTGCTGTACCAAAAGCAGGATTATTATTATATTGCCCTTTGGCATTTGGATAGTAAGCAAGGTCTAAAGTAGGCTGAACAAGTGTTTGACCCTGAGCTACTTGCTGTTCTGGGAATAACTCATCAAGATAAATACGGCGTGTGCTATTTTTTGAAATCTCATCACTACTTACATCGCTTGGCTTTTGAGCCGAATAGAAAATAGGGTCAATAGTATACCAAGCCATTTTGGCTCGTCCGTAACCATTTCGGAGATTTTCAGGGTCATCGGGCGATGTTCCGTACAGTGTTCTGGTCTGTGTTCCGCTTCCTTCCCCAAACTCTAACGGCGTACTTGCCAGCTTCCAAGCCAACGGAGAACGAATATCAATCGTAGTTTGAGCTGCTTCAAAATCATCTAAATACACGGTAGTTTCTCCGTCAAAACTATCTCCTTTGGGCGTTCCTGGAATCAGATATGCAAACTCTCCACGTACAGATAGGTTAGAAGCCACATCTGATTTGATAGTAGGGATACGATTCACTAAACGAGTAAGGAAAGGCATTTCGGTAGAATATGTTCCGCCGAAACCAAAAATTGTATTGTTTACAGACTCTTGTCCGTAGCTTGTCTTCTGAGTAAAAGGACGCTCCCGAAGGTTTATCACCGATGCTCCCATAATGAATTTGTCGCTGAATTTGTGTTCAATATTCACTCCCATAAAGCGTGTGGTTTGTCCTCCAAAAATCAAATTATTTTCTACCGAAACCTGAATAGGAACATTGGAAGCCTCCAAACTTGGATTGGTTATTTCTACTGTTCCTGATTGATAATCAACTAAATAATCAATTCCTTCTACTAAAATACGTCCTCCAGCAGTTACTGTTACTGACCCCCGAGGTACATTGAACGCTCCTAATGATATTCCTCGTCTGCCCGATGATTTGTACCGCCCTTTCATTTGGAATTTATTTTTATTTCCATCCATTTGGGCTTGGGTTTTGGTATTGGAATATAGGCTCGGATACACATATTTTCTTTGATTTTCATTATAAGAAGAAGGGTCATCGTAGTTTCCTCCTCCCAGTGTTTGGTGCAGAAACTCCCCGAAAGGTTCTACTTTGGTAAAAAATATTTTTCCGTATTGTTCATCAACTGTGATACCAGGTATAAAGTCAAAAAATCCATCTCCTCCAGGCTGAGGGTCGTTGTATTTGTTTAGTCGGTCGAAATTGAATAAGTGCAACAAGATTTTTTCTTCCAATCCTGTAGGCCATCCCGTGTCAGATACTTTGGTAATGTAGTTAATTGGCGAAGGGTCAGAGTAATAGATATTCATACGGAAGTCTTCAGGGTCTAACTGAGCAGTACCGAGTGAATACACGTTTTTCATCATCAAATCCCAAATAGGGTCTTTTACACTCAAACGATTACTCTTTAACATTTTTAAAACCAGCAAGTTATTGGTTATAGCGTTATTCATCGTTGAGTTATTATATGTAGTAGCCGAGATACCATCGTTGGCAAATTCTCCCACTTGGAACACTTGGCTTCCGTAAGTGTATTGGTATGCCACAGCAAGTACCTCATCACTACTCAATGCCGTGTTCAAAGAAATATAACCTAATTTCGTATCTACTTTATAATCAACGCCTTCCTCTAATTTTCGAGCATTTTCGATTACTGCATAATCATACCCTTGGTTCACAAGAGCCGAAACACTTCCAAACCCTTGCTGAAGCGTAGCAACGTCCCGAACTGCATCGGTAAGTACAGAAGTTCCGCCTATTTGAGTAGGGTCATAACGATTAGCACTATTGGTAGGCATATTATTAGTCGTTGCAGAGAAGAATCCCGCAGGGGCGTTCTGGTTGATACGTGTATTTTGCTGGTTAGGTTCTCCTAAATCTTGCAATGCCAGAATGTTACGAATACTTCCCATACGATGATTTCGGTTTGTAACCCAAACTTCTAAACGAGTAATTTGTACACGACTATTAATGAAAGGATAATTTTCTAAAGCTCGGTCATATTGGTCACGGAAGAATTGTGCTAAGAAGAAGTTTCGGTTTTCATCGTAGTCTAAGGCAGTAAAGTCAAATTCGGTAATGGTGCCACCGCCTTGTGCAGTTACGGTTTTTCGTTCGGATTTCTGTTCGGAGAAAACTCCTGTGATGGTAGTTCGCCCGAATTTAAGTTCGGTTTTCACCCCAAAAAGGCTTTGTGAGCCTGTAATGAGTGAATTGGACATCGGCATACTGATGTTTCCTAACTCCACTTTTTGGATAATATCGTCTTCATTGGGTTCGTATTCAAGTTTGAAAACATTCTGAAAATCAAACGATGCTTGTGTGTCATACTGAGCGTTGAGTTGTAGTCGAGTTCCTATTTTTCCTGTAAGTCCCAAACTGATACGCTGGTCAAAATCAAGCCCCCAAGTGCTTCTGTTTCGGGGAGTTATGGCAGGATTATCGTTGCGATTATAGCGTACACCCAAATCAACCCCTACGTTTCCCTGCGGAATTATATCTATATTTCTTCCTCCGAAAATACTTTCAAAAAAATCTGAATTTACATATAAATCGGGTAATAAATCACGTTGTATTTTCTTTTTCTCATCTTCACTTTTGCTTCCGTCGAGGGCGTCCCATTTATCTTTGTAATATAATCGCATTCGTTCACGCAAAACCAAATCTTCGTATTCCTTAACGGTCAGAAACATAGGAGCCGAAAGGTCATATTCGCCCAGCTTTTCGGTGTAAACGTATTTATCAAGTTGTGGATTGTAAGTGTATTTGTGAACGATACTTTTGGGGTTTTGCAAACCCACTTTACCAATATTATTTTTTACCGTAACGGAATCTTTCTGAGCCTCTTGCCCCCAAAGAATTACGGTAAAAAGAAGTAATAATAGCGTTGTATTTTTAGTTTTTTTATACATAAACCTTTAGTTTTATGTTAAGAAACAAATATTTTTGAGAAAAATTATTGTTTGTCCAAATGGATTTTGAAAAATATAACAGTAACTCTTTGAATCACTGTAATTTATATTTTTCTCTATTCTTGAACTACAGTCTTTTAAGAGCTTGTTTTATGATTTCTTCTACACTGATTTCGCTCGTAGCCGATTTTATGATGCTATCCACCACTTTTTCAGCTTGTTTACGCACGAAACCTAATACTTCCAAAGCCGAAAGAGCTTCTTCCTTGTTGGTATTGGTAGGGTTGTATTCCATCGGTTCGAAATCTTGGAGTTTCATCATTTTTTCTTTCAAATCCAAAATGACTCGCTGTGCTGTTTTCGCCCCGATTCCTTTAACGGACTGAATGCTAACAACATCGCCATTGACTATTGCACTACGCACGTGTGCAGCCGTGAGCGAGGAAAGCATTGTACGGGCAGTACTTGCTCCCACACCTGAAACCGAAAGCAACAATACAAATACCTCACGTTCAGCCTTTGTCAGAAAACCATAAAGCGTGTGAGCATCCTCCTTTATCTGCAAGTAAGTATATAATTTCAAATATTCTCCTTCGGGTAAAGCCGAAAATGTATGTAATGTGATATTGACAAAATAACCCACTCCGTTACAGTCTATAACCACGTATGTAGGGTTTTTCTCAATGAGTTTTCCTTGTAGTTGAGTAATCATTTTATGATGTCTGATTTTAAGGACGTTTGATGTAAAATCAATTAGAATCCGAATTAAATTGCTAAAGTATAAAATATATTTTATATAAAAAGAATTTTCACATAAAATCAATATATTTTTAAGAATTAACTACTAATTTTTAACATCTTTGAAACATTTCATCTCAAAGGAAAGTTAAATTATTTCGTCTTATTATTTGTCTTTTTGAAAATAATTCACGTACTTGCCAAAGTTTTTAGGGATTTTGTTAAAATTTTGATTGATTACTCATTGAATTAATAGATATTACAGATGAAACCACGTAAAAATAAAATAGTAACTATCACTACTGTAGGCTTTGCTTTGTTTGCGATGTTCTTTGGGGCGGGTAATCTGATTTTACCTCCTTTTATAGGATTAACTTCTGGAAATCAATGGAATATGTCTTTGTTGGGATTTTTTGTTACAGCGATTATGGCTCCGTTTTTGGGAGTTTTGGTAGTAACTAAATCAGGAATTTCGTTTACTGATTTGGGCAAAAAAATACACCCTAAACTGATTGATATTCTGGCGGTGCTTATCATTCTGTGTATAGGACCGCTGGTGGCAATTCCTCGTACAGGAGCTACGACTTTTGAGATGGGAGTACGACCTTTTTTTGCGGAGTTTAACAACGTGGTTTTTGCGATTATATTCTTCGTAGTGGTATGGCTTTTATCCATTTCCAGAGCGAAAATTGTAGATATCATAGGTAAGTTTCTGACTCCTATTTTGTTGATTTCTCTTTTTGTTTTGATTGCATTAGGAATTTTGAATCCTGTTCAATCTGTTGATAATGGGGTAGTTACACTTTCTTCCGTTGAGGCTTTTACTTTTGGTTTTGTAGAAGGATACCAAACGCTGGATGTGCTTGCCTCTGTGATTTTTGCGGGGATTATCATTTCAGCGGTGATAGATAGCGGTTATTCTTCCGCAAAAGAACGTGTAAATATCACATTATCAGCTGGATTTATTTCTACAATAGCATTACTTATCATCTACGGAGGGCTTATTTACTTAGGAGCTACCACCGATTATTTGGTAGGAAAAACTTCCGCAGAAATATCACGGACAGACCTTCTTTTGCACATTTCTACTTCTATTTTAGGAAAAATAGGGACGTTAGTAATGGCGATAGCGATTGCCTTTGCTTGTCTTACCACAGCCATAGCATTGACTTCTGCTACGGGAGACATTTTCGAGAGGCTTTCCAAAGGTAAAATTCCATATCGATTGGGAGTTACGTTATGTACTTTAATTTCTATTTTTATTTCCACTAACGGAGTAGACAATATAATTACCTATGCGGTAAACGTATTGCTTTTTATCTACCCGATTGTTTTTACGTTGATTTTGTGTGTGTTACTTTTTGGCAGATTTGTACAATCGAAAGCTCCTTTTATAGTAAGTATTATGGTAACAGCTTTAATATCAGTCATTTCTGTTTTGAAAAATTTACAATTAAACTTAGATTTTTTATTCAAAATAAAAGATATCTTACCTCTTAGCACCTATCATTTGGAATGGGTAATTCCTTCTGTAGTAGCTTTTGTGATTACGGCTGCTGTGGCTAAAAAGTAATGTTTTTCTGTATTTAATTTTGCTATCAAAGAAATGTTTTTATTGTAAACATTGATAAAACTAATTGATTTTTAGTTCTTTATTTCAAAGCATTCCATCCTTTGGCGATGATTTGAATAGCTTCGCCAGCACGTGTGATGAGCTTTTCGCCTTGTTCTTTGTTTGTAATATAACCGATAATGCTCATATTGGGATTGCCTTTTATTTTATCATAATCGTTTTGTGATATAGTAAAAAGCAATTCATAATCTTCTCCTCCGCTTAATGCTATGGTGGTACTATCGAGATTGAATTCCTCACAAGTGCTTATAAACTGAGGGTCTAAAGGTATTTTGTCTTCATACAAGCAACATCCTACTCCTGATTGTTTGCAAATATGTAAAACCTCAGAGGATAGACCATCACTAATATCAATCATAGATGTAGGTTTTACGCCTAACTCTTTTAGTAGTGGTGGAATGTCTTTTCGAGCTTCGGGTTTCAGTTGCCTTTCAATAATATAAGAATACATATCCAAATCGGGTTGCGAATTAGGATTTACCTGAAATACCGCTTTTTCACGTTCCAATACTTGCAACCCCATATATGCACCACCGATATCGCCTGTAACTACCAGTAAATCATTTTCTTTGGCTCCATTACGATAAACGATTTGGTCATTATCAGCTTCACCAATAGCTGTAACCGAAATAATAAGCCCTCGTGTAGACGAAGTGGTATCTCCTCCCACCAAGTCCACTCCGTAAAGTTCACACGCTAACCGAATTCCTGCATATAGCTCTTCCAAAGCCTCTAACGGAAAGCGGTTTGATACAGCAATCGAAACAGTAATCTGAGTAGCTTTGGCATTCATTGCATAAATGTCTGATAAGTTTACCATTACTGACTTATAGCCCAAGTGTTTTAGCGGAACATAACTCAAATCAAAATGTACTCCTTCGATGAGTAAATCGGTGGATATTACAGCTTTTTTGTCTCTGAAATCAATTACAGCAGCATCATCTCCGATGCTTTTTAAAGTAGAAGGTTGTTTTATTTCGAATTCTTTTGTTAAATGTGAAATCAATCCGAATTCACCCAAATCGGATAGCGATGTATATTGTTGGTTTTTATCTTCAATCATAAAATAAGAAAAACAATTATTGGTTAAAAATCTGTTCTAAAATTTTTAAAGTTATCAAATAAGTAGGTTTTACGCCCGTAGTTCCCAATCCTCCAGAAGCCAATGTACTGCCTGTCTCCAACGGGTTATCCGAAGCATAATAGGCATATCGTACTTTGACATCTTCGCGTATGCTTTTGCGTATTTTGGAAGCCGATTGAATGGCTTTTTGGTAATGTACACCTTCCATTTCCAGCCCCACAGCATTCCAAGTGGAGTGGAGGAAGTAGGTCAAAACGTCTTTGTTCTGTAAAGAAGTTCCCAGAACGGTAATCATCGAACCCTCAAACACTTGCAACCCGTTACCTTCGAAATCTTCCTTAGTAAATTCATTTTTAAACGGATAATTATCAGCCGTACCTTCAAAAATATGCGATGAAGGAATCATCAAATCACCTTTTTCACCTTCCAAAATCCCAGCTTTACCCATTATCGAAATGGAATGTACATTCATAAAATAGGTTTTACTATCAATATGGAAAGGTTTTAGAAACTCATCGATAGTTTCGTACGCTTGTTCACCAAAGGCATAATCCATTACGAAAATAACGGGTTTTTCTTCCGTCTTGATGTTATAAGGCGTTGCCGAAAAATCTATTTTTGCGGTGTCAAATAGCTGTATATCAATACTTGTTCCTGAAGTATCGTCCTGAGAAATCATTCCGTTCCGATGAGCATAATCTTTGACTTTTTTGCGAAGTTCTTTGTTTTCGTCTTTGCTAAGAAGTTCAAAAATTTCCATAGGTGTTTTGCCTTTTACCTCCGATTTTAGGGCTTTTTCGGCAAAAAGAATGTTCATTACGCTGTGCATATTGGCACTGATAATGTGTAATGGGCGTTCAAGCAATCCGTTTTTATACAGAATATGTTTAATATCGTTAGCCCAAATCTCGCCGTGTAGATGATGACCTAATCGTTCGCGAAGTACTGTACTAAAGGTAATTACACGTTTATCATCGTTCAGAATTTCATTCAAAGCGAGTTTTCCTAACCAATAAATAACGTGAATGAAACGTTCGGGCTGGGAAGCGGTTGCAAAAGCGGTGTGAATTTCCAAAATTTCTTCGAACGTACGCCCTAAAATATTCCCAATATGGATAAAGGCAATCTCTCTATCGGTTTGTGTGAGTTTGGTTTTGGTTACGATTTGTTCCAATTTTTCCCAATCACGAGATATGCCTCCGCTTTCTTCAATCAGTACATTACGAGCTATTTTGTGTGATTCTATAAACAGAAAGGTCAAATGCGTCAAGGCATCGTAAATATCCGACCTGCCGCGTGTGATTTCGATATTCATTTGCTGATTATCAATGCGATAGCAGTTTCGGCGGCGTTTTGGAGGAATGATAGGTTTGAAATGTGATTTTCGATACCCTTCATCGGATATAAGATTAATGTATTTGCATTGTTCAATACCTTCAGGAAGGCGGTCAAGCACGTAAATCAATCCGTTTAATTCGGCTTTACTTTCGGCAATAGTCCCATAAATTTCAGGGCGAAGTAGCAAGAGCGATTCACGCAAAGCCTCTCCCGAAACTCCCATTGGTTTGTAAAACCCACGAGAGAATAAATGCCTCATAGTTACATACATACGCTCAATAGCACTTGTGGACTCTTGAGCTCTGCTTCTTTCTTTGATTTTCATTTTTTAAGATTTATTTTTTTAATCAATTTAAAAATTTTAATTGTCGTCCAATAACCGATGTTTTTGAACTTGGCTGATGTTTTGTGTATTCCACCGAATTGTTTTGACAAACGGTTTTGCCCGAAAAGAACATTCCATAGCACATATTTCACACGAAAATGGCTTACAATAATCCATATGGAAGTTAAACTCTACACTTCGGTTGGTATTTTGCACTAAAAGCTGAATTACATTTTCCATTTCCTGATGTGCTTGTTGTAACGAGTAATAGTACGGCAAGGTGATGTGTGCATCAATATGCAAATGTGAACCAAACTGCTGTACCTTCATATTGTGAATATCAATCCATTCTACACATCGATTAGCTTGAATTATTTTGACAAATTCGGCAAGAAGCAACTCATCTTTTTCGTCCATAATTCCTTTAAGTGCTTTGCGAATAATTTTGTAACCTACTACAATGATGTACCCTCCGAAGAAAAGTGCTATAATAACATCTATCCATATCCAATTGGTAAAAAATACCAATATCAGCCCCACGATAACTCCTAATGTGGAAACTGTATCGCTTTGTAAGTGCTTACCTGAACTCATCAGTACTAAGGAGTTTTCTTTCTTTCCTTTTTGGTAGGAAATATACCCCATAACATAGTTTATTACTGCCGTAGCACCTACGATAGCAATTCCCCAATCTAACTGACTAAGTTGTACACCTACGATAAGCGAATCAATAGATTCAATAATGATAACAATACCAGCCACAGCAATCAAAACCCCTTCAATGCCTGATGTAACGAATTCTACTTTGCCATGCCCGTAAGGGTGGTCATTATCACGAGGTTTGGCAGCAAGATAAAGGGAATACAATCCCATAAATGCCGAAATGACATTCACGATACTTTCCATCGCATCTGAAAACACTGCATCCGAATTGGTAAGCCACCAAGCTACTAATTTGGTGATAAACAGAATTATACCTACAAATGCAACTATACGTTGGAAAGTGAATGTTTTGTTCATTTCTTGAAATCGTTAAGCAAACGAAATAGTTATATGCTATAAATTAGTATTTAATTTTAAAGTTGTTAAAATTTATTTTCTACTTCTGCTACATTGAGCAAGAAATTGTGCATCTCGTAATTGTGTATAAAAGGTGTTAGTTTTTCACTTCCTGGACCGAACATCGCTAATTCTACGTAATCGGAAGAATGGTTCATACTTATCCAACCTACAGATGTATGGGCTTTCTGAATTTCGGAAAGTAGCTTATATGGTAAATTTTTATAATTATACAAGCCATCTTCTCGGTCTTGATTTATATAATGGGACTGAATTTCTAAGGCTTCTTTGTCAGAAAGTTTTAGATTTCCAAGATTTTCAGCTACGATTTCTTTGATAAATTGAGTAGAACTATTGGGCTGAATGTTTTGCAAAACCCATTCGTTAGTATGTTTAAAATGTTGCAAATTATCAAAGTTTTTATTACATTTATCACTATAAATAAGCCCTGGGTTGGCATTTCCGTGGTCGGTGGTAAGCACTACAAGGGTGTTTTTATCTTGTTTTGCAAACTCAATAGCTACTGCTACTGCATCATCAAAAGCTAATTGGTCAAAAATCAACGCCCCGATGTCATTTCCATGAGCAGCCCAATCCACTTTGCCACCTTCTACCTGAAGCACGAAACCATTTTTGTGTTCTTTCATTTGTTCGATGGCTTTGGCTGTCATTTGAGCCAATGTAGGACGATTTTGTAAATTTGTTTCATTCTTAAAATCAAGTGAATACGGAAGTCCTTCTTCGTCAAAAACCCCCAAAAGAGGTTTGTTCTTAGGAGCTTTTTGCATTTCGGCATTATTGCGAACTACGGTAAAACCTCCACTTGTAAAAGCATCATACATATCTTTTTTGTCCTCTCGGGATGTTGCCTCAAAGTACTTATTACCTCCTCCCATCATCACATCAAATCGTAATTGGAGATACTTTTCGGCGATTTCAAATTGTGCATTCCGAGCTTTGCTATTTACACAAAATCCTGCGGGTGTGGCGTGTGTGATAGGAACTGTGGTTACACATCCTACTTTTTTGCCTACTTTTTTGAATTTTTGTAATATGGGCATATATTCCTCATCTTTGGCTCCTATATTAAGTCTTCCGTTAGGAACGCGATGCCCTCCGCCCCACGAGGAACTCGCTGCAGCAGAGTCTGTTACAATCGAGTTGAGCGATTGCATATCCATCGTGGATTTAGTTACTAAATTCTGTTGATAGAGATTTATCCAATGAGAAGGGCGTCCCAAAATGCGTTTGGAATACAAATCTGCCATTACAAGTGTCCCGATACTCATTCCATCACTTACCATAAAAATGATATTCTTGGTTTTTTTTCTGCTAAATTCTTCTTTTATAGAATTAGCTCTTAGGTCGAAAGGAGAAACCAATAATCCTCCTAATGTAGCCAAGGCACCTTGCTTGAAAAATGACCTTCTTTTCATAAAATTGTATATTGAGTTTGTTGTTTTCAAAGAAATAGTTGCGAAAGGTACGTATATTTTTTTGAAATGCAAAAAATCTTAAATTCAAATTATTATTTTATTTTTGCAGCAGTTTTTCGGACAAGTAAATAGGAACATTAATTTTACTTTTACAGCTGATTATGAAAATAGGTTTTGATGCCAAAAGAGCATTCCACAATATGCGTGGGCTGGGTAATTATAGTCGTGATTTGATTCGCATTTTACAAGAGCGAAGTACCAACTCTTTGTATCTTTTCAATCCGAAAGAAAAAGATTTTGCAGGTGTAGCGATGAATGCTCATACAAGGGTAATTACTCCGCAATCTTTTTTTTGGAAGAAACTAAAAAGTCTATGGAGAATGCTCAAAATAAGTGATTTAGCAAAAAAACAAAGGCTTGATGTTTACCACGGGCTTTCAGGCGAAATTCCTCTTGGAATCCAAAAACACACCAAAACTATTGTTACCATTCACGATTTGATTTTCTTGCGTTATCCGCAGTTGTATTCTTTTATCGACCGAAAAATTTACTTCTGGAAATTCCGTTACGCAGCACGGAAATCGCACCATATAATAGCAATTAGTGAACAGACCAAAAGCGATATTGTCGAATATTTGAATATTCCTGCAGAAAAAATATCGGTAGTTTATCAAGGTTGCCACAAAAGTTTCAAACGAACTTATTACGAAGAAGAAAAGCAAAGAGTTCGCCAGCGATATGGGCTTCCAAAACAATTCGTACTCAGTGTAGGTGCTATCGAACCACGCAAAAATGCGTTGGAAATCGTCAAAGCGATTAAAAATACGGATATTGCCCTTGTTCTTATCGGAAAAAAAACCAAATATTTCGACACAATCGAAACTTATTGTAACGAAAATAATATGCAAAAGCGTGTTTTTGTACTTCAAAATGTTCCAATGGAAGACTTGGCTGTGATTTATCAAACGGCAAATATTTTCTGTTATCCATCTGTTTTTGAGGGTTTTGGAATTCCGATTATTGAGGCATTGTTTTCGAGAGTTCCTGTGATTACTTCAGTAGGAGGTTGTTTTCCAGAGGCGGGAGGTGAGCATTCTATATACGTCAATCTCGATAATGCTACTGCAGAAATAGAACAAGCTATCCATGAAATACTTACTAATGACAAAAAACGTAACCTAATGATAAACAAAGGGTTTGAACATGCTCAAAACTTCACCGATGAAGTAGTATTCCGCAATTTGATGAAAGTGTACCAGTCTGTTTAGTGGTTACAATGTTGGTGCGAATCGCCATCTTGCATAAATTCCAATGATACTTTCCATTGGTCATTTACTTTGTTTAGATGCAAATGCTCCTCGTTACCACCTTTTTTGATTGTAAAATATACACAAGCACGGTTTTCATTTTCTTGTTCCACTCTTGTTACATTGAAGTTTACTTTTTCATTTTCAGGAAGTTTCTCATTATTAGCGGTGATTACTTTTATGATTTCATCAATGATTTTTGAGCTTGGCTCGTCTACATATTTTTGAGCTTCCCGAAATTGGTTTTGATTCATCGCTGTTACAAAACTTTGGGTAACAGCCTCAGGTGTGTTTTTACTACACGAAACAATTCCCAGAAGAACCATCACCAAAATTAAAAACTTCTTCATAATCACATCACTTTAAATTACAAAAGTACACACTTTTCCTAATAAAAAGGCAAATCTATCAAAATATTCTTTTTTTGGACGCCATTATGTTGCTTTTTAGGTATATTTTTACTAACTTTGAGGCAATTAAAATACCATATTCTTTTCATTTGGATTTTAAAAATAAAAAATTGAACTAAAAACTTAAAAAGTATGGCTAAAACGTATCAAACAATGGGTGAATTTATCATCCAAAATCAGAAAGATTTTCAATATTCTACTGGGGAACTGACACGCCTTTTGAGTTCTATTCGCTTGGCTTCCAAGGTGGTAAATCGCGAGGTGAACAAAGCTGGTTTGGTAGAAGATATTTTGGGCGATGTGGGCGAAGAAAATATTCAAGGGGAAGTACAAAAGAAATTGGATGTATTTGCCAATGAAATTTTCATCAAAGCCTTGACCCAACGTGAAGTGGTTTGTGGTATCGCTTCGGAAGAAAACGAATTTTTTATCCCTGTGGAAGCCTCTGAAAACAGCCATTTGAGCAAATATGTGGTACTGATAGACCCGCTTGACGGTTCGAGCAACTCCGATGTAAACGTAACTGTTGGGACGATTTTTTCGATTTACCGCCGTGTAACCCCCGAAGGTACGCCTGTACAATTGGAAGATTTCTTACAAACTGGTAATCAGCAAGTTGCGGCAGGATATATCATTTATGGGCTTTCTACGATGATGGTATACACCACAGGCAGGGGTGTAAACGGATTTACGCTTGACCCTTCTATTGGGACGTATTACCTTTCGCACCCCAATATGCAATTTCCGAAAGACGGGTCGATTTATTCCATAAACGAAGGGAATTACGTGCATTTTCCGCAAGGGGTAAAAGATTATATCAAATATTGCCAAGCCTTAGAAGGAGACCGTCCGTATACTTCACGTTATATAGGTTCGTTAGTGTCTGATATTCACCGAAATATGCTCAAAGGAGGGATTTATATTTATCCGTCAGGAACGCGTACGCCCAATGGAAAACTGCGTTTGCTTTATGAGTGTAATCCCATTGCTTTCCTTACCGAACAAGCAGGAGGCAAGGCTTCGGATGGGTATCAACGAATAATGGACATTCAGGCTATACATTTACACCAGCGAGTGCCGTTTTTCTGCGGTTCTGTGAATATGGTGGAAAAAGCCGAAGAATTTATGGCGAAATATCCAAAATGATAGAGGACGATTGTATGTTCCTTGTTCATTTTATAAAAAAATCACTATCTTTGTTGTTCGTGATTATTTAGGTTATGAACATATCAATTGTAGGAATGGGGTCGGTATCGGCTTTAGGAAACACATTTTCAGAAGTTTGCCAATCCTATCAGGAATCGCAATCTTTTTTAAAAATATATAATCAATATCCTATCGGAAAACTTTCGGAAAGTGGCCAAATAGCGGTAGAGAATTTGCGACAATCGGTCAAAACATATACCGATTTAGATGATACTGCTTTGTTTGCCATACTTTCTGCTCGTCAGGCTATTGCTCAAACAAATTGGAACAATGGCAATTTTGGGGTAAATATAGGTTCTTCGCGAGGAGCGACGGCTCTTTTCGAGAAACATTATTCCTATTTCGTTGAAAATAAGCAATGTGAGGTTTTGGCTTCTCCAACGACTACTTTGGGAAATATAGCCTCGTGGGTAGGACAAGATTTGGGATCTACGGGTTTTGAAATGTCCCATTCCATCACTTGTTCCACAGCATTACACGCTGTTGCCAATGGTATTGCGTGGATACAAAGCGGTATGGAACAGCGATTTGTAGTTGGAGGCAGTGAAGCTCCACTTACACCTTTTACTATCGCACAAGCCAAAGCTCTGAAAATTTACAGCAACCTCACAGAGGGTTTTCTTTGCAGGGCGATGGATATGTTTAAAAAGCAAAATACAATGGTTTTGGGTGAAGGAGCTGCGGTTTTCTGTTTAGAAAAAGGTTTGAAAAACAATAGATTAGCTACAATAATAGGTGTAGGTTTTGCTTCTGAAAAACTAACACATAGCGTTTCACTTTCTGCCAATGGAGAATGCTTACAAAAATCAATGCGAATGGCATTACAAAGCACCGACCTTGTAGATGTAGATATTATCGTAACCCACACACCAGGAACAGTAAAAGGAGATTTGGCTGAAATTGAGGCAATTCACGAATTATTCAAGGATAAAATTCCTTTTTTGACCAATAACAAATGGAAAATAGGGCATACATTTGGGGCAAGTGGAGCGTTAAGCCTTGAAATGGCAATTTGTATGCTTCAAAATCAGCAAATTTATATTGTTCCTTATGTGGAAAAGCAAAAATTACCGAATAAAATAGAAAAAATACTCATCAATGCTGTGGGTTTTGGTGGAAATGCCGTAAGTGTACTGATAGAAAGGTAATTTTGTTAGAAAATTTTTTACAACAAAAAAAGCTGCCCGAAGAATTTTTCGGACAGCTTTTTACGTGTTTTTTAATGATTTTTGGTCGTGTTATAAAAAGTATGATGATAGTTCCGATTGTCAGGCTGAGCAAAGTCT
>JAUNHN010000135.1 GCA_030523915.1 Capnocytophaga sp.
ACTTTTCAAGAAGAAGATTTTATACAACTTTGTACTGATAAATCTATCTTCTCAAATGCTAATGAATTGGAGTGGGCTAACGAAAAAATTTATGCCAATACCTACCAAAAAGACGGAATTATGATAATTAACCCTGAAAATGGAGCAATCGAAGGTATCGTAGATGTTCGCGGACTCAAAGAAAAAGTAGCTCAAATAGAAGATTTGGACGTACTCAATGGCATTGCATATCATCCAAAACGAAAGACTTTTTTCATTACAGGGAAAAATTGGAGTTCTGTTTTTGAGGTAATTTTTGAAGAAAAATAGGAGTCTAACAATTCTTTTCAAATTATATTATTCTTAATATAATTCAAATTTCATTAAAAATTCACTTATAAAATTTGGTTAAATCAAAAAAACAAAGTACTTTTAGCCTTATGAAATGGAATTTTGATTTAGAGGAAGAAAACAAAATAATAGCTCGTGAGTACAAAGAGTTATTAAGCATTAGTTATCAGACACTTACAGAAGATGATAAAAAACTGATTCGCTTGGCTTTTGATACAGCGGTAGACGCTCATAAAGAGCAACGCCGCAAAAGTGGAGAGCCGTACATTCTGCACCCTATTGCGGTGGCTAAAATTGTAGCTTCACAAATAGGGTTAGATGCGGTTTCTATTGCAGCGGCTTTGTTACACGATGTGGTGGAGGACACTGACTACACGGTGGAGGATATGGAACGTCTTTTCGGGAAAACCGTAGCTCATATTGTGGAAGGACTTACGAAAATTTCAAGTTTGAGCAAAGAAAAAGACATCTCGTTACAAGCTGAAAATTTCAGAAAATTACTTCTGACGATGAACGATGACGTACGGGTAATTATCATCAAAATCGCTGATAGACTGCATAATATGCAAACGATGGACTCAATGGCGGAACACAAACAAGCCAAAATAGCATCGGAAACGCTGTATATTTACGCTCCTCTGGCTCATCGGATTGGGTTATATAACATCAAAACCGAATTGGAAGATTTGGGCTTGAAATATACGGATTCTGAGTACTATTATAGCATACTCGGCAAAATGGAAGAATCGAAAGAGGAACAAAAATCCTATATCGAATCGTTTACCAAAATCATCGAATCGTCATTAAATAATCAAAAAATAGAATATCGCATCAAAGGTCGCCCAAAATCCATTTATTCAATTTACAAAAAAATGGAAAATCAGGGGGTTACCTTCGAGGAGATATACGACAAATTCGCCATACGCATCATTTACAAAAGCGAACCCGAAGAAGAAAAATTCTTGGCGTGGAAGATATATTCTATCGTAACAGACCACTTCCGTCCGAACCCTACAAGGCTTCGTGATTGGATATCAGCCCCAAAATCAACAGGTTATGAGGCGTTGCACATTACCGTAATGGGACCTAAGGGGCGTTGGGTGGAAGTGCAAATACGTAGTGAACGTATGCACGAAATCGCCGAAAAAGGATATGCAGCTCACTTCAAATACAAACACGGAAACCAAGAAGAGGCAGGAATTGAAGTGTGGCTCAATCGTTTGCAAGAAGTTCTCGAAAATAGCGAAGGAAACGCCGTTGATTTTGTAGAGGATTTCAAGCTAAACTTATACGCCAAAGAGATTTTTGTTTTTACCCCCAATGGGGAGATAAAATCCTTGCCGAAAGGAGCCACACCGATTGATTTTGCGTTTTATATCCATACGGGTGTGGGAATGAAAACTCGTGGTGCAAAGGTAAACAACAAGTTAGTACCTCTTAATCACGTCTTAAAAAGTGGCGACCAAGTGGAAATCATCACAGCCGAAAACGCCAAACCCAACAAAAACTGGTTGAACTACGCTACTACGGCAAAAGCACGTAGCAAAATAAAATCGGCACTTAAAGAAGAGGTCAAAACCGTAGCTGCCGAAGGACGTGAGTTGCTACAACGAAAATTAAAACAGCTAAAAGTAAATCTTACGGAAGATGTTGTAAATGAGTTGGTTAGTCATTTCAAAACGAAAACCAGTTTGGATATTTTTTACCAAGTAGGTACGGGCGAAATTACAAACCAAATGCTTCGGGATTTTGCTTCAAAACGCACCTCGTTTTTTAACTTTTTCAAAAGTAAAATCACGGGCAAAAAGGCGGTGGAAGAGGTGCAACAAAGTCCGAATGAACATTATGACCATATCGTTTTTGGTAAGGAAGAAGAATCGTTGGACTATACGTTTGCCAAATGTTGTAACCCTATTCCAGGCGACCCTATTTTTGGGTTTATCACTATAAATGAGGGAGTTAAGGTACATAAAAAGAACTGCCCGAATGCTATTTCGATGCAGTCCAATTATGCTTATCGGATAATGCTTGCCAAGTGGGTAAAATCAGACGAACGGGAGTTTAAAGTGGCTATTCGCATCAGTGGATTGGATAGAGATGGGTTGGTAAGCGATATTTCACAAATAATAGGAAATAATAAATTCGTGAAAATGACCAATATCAATATTGATACTGAAGGAAATATGTTCAACGGAAAAATTTCAATTACAGTAAATAACAACGCCACATTGAAACAATTAATGATAGATTTAAAAAATATCAAAGGGATAGACAAAGTAAATAGATTGTAAAAAATGCGAAAATTAGCTAATAGTGAACTAATTAGGTTGGATATTGAGGAGTTTAAAAAAGCAACAAAAACACCTTTAATAGTTATTTTGGATAATATACGGAGTTTAAATAATATAGGTTCAGTATTTCGCACATCCGATGCTTTTTTGATAGAAAAAATTTATCTTTGTGGTATTACAGCAACGCCTCCTAACAAAGAAATTCATAAAACAGCTCTTGGAGCCACAGAAAGTGTCGATTGGGAGTACGCCAAGGATACTCTTGGGGTAGTAAACCAGCTAAAATCTGAAAATGTGTGTGTTATGAGTATTGAACAAACTAAAAATGCGATAAAACTCAATGATTTTCAACCTCAAAAAGACAAGAAATATGCAATTATTTTTGGAAATGAGGTTAAAGGAGTAGAGCAGGAAGTTGTTTCTATTAGTGATGGTGTTATTGAAATTCCACAATATGGAACGAAACATTCTCTGAATGTATCGGTTAGTGCAGGTATCGTAATTTGGGATTTTTGGCAAAAATTACAGTAAATTTTTATTTTATCAATATTTTTGAACAATTTTTCAAAATAAATATTTTATTTATATAAAAAAACGGCATTATTAGTAAACTTAATAATGCCGTTTTTTATTTGTTTTTAAATTTTCTGAGCTATGATAGCCACTGCGTTTAAATTATTTTGATACGTTCGGAATACTTTTCGCATTGCTTGGATACGTTTACGAGCATCGGGATTAATAAGCATATTAAAATTTATTTTCAAAGTCCTTAAAATCCCTTCATCTTGAATCATACGTTTTTTTTCAAGTAAGTGCATCGGATTTGTTTCTACTTTTATTACTTTAAACCCTTCATCTTCAATAATTTTAGTCCATTCACTGATAGTTAAAGGTCGGGCATTAACCTTTATTGCCTGAGCAAGTTCTCGCTGAATGGTGGCTTTGGTTTCAGCTTCGATATTATCAGGTTTCAATCCGAGTTCGTGAATGGCATACAATCCGTTTGATTTTAAAATGCGATGAGCTTCACGGATGATTTCTGCTTTGCGATGGTCGGCTTGCATTGTGAGCATTGCCTCACCGTATACTTTGGTTGCTACTTGTTCTGGAAATTCAGTTTCGGCAGCATTTTTATTTATGATTTGTACATTATCTTTTGCGAATTTTTTGCGTAATTTTTCAGCTGCTTCTGTATCAAGTTCTACACCGATGTAGCTCTTCGGATTTTTTGCCAACGTCATTTGAGCAGTAAATCCTAAGCCAGGAGCAAATTCCACAACTTCATCGTCGTTAGTAATTGCCAATCCGTCAATCATTTTTTGTGTAAGTTCTTTTCCGCCAGGGCGTAATACTTTTTTGCCCATTTTAGCCAAAAGCCAATGTCCTTGTTGTGTATTCATAAGTTATTTTTTTATAGTTAGTATATTTTAAAATGTGTAATTTATTCCGATAGTGAAATTTCTTCCAACTCCTGGAATAAAACTTGTAAAACTTTCTGTTGTAGCTCCAAGATTTGCCATTGCCGAAGGAACTGTAATTTTGTCGCGAATCAAATAACTTGAAGCATAAATTTTATCAGAAAGATTACGTCCTTCGATAAAAAATCCCCATTTGTGTTTTTGAAAACCAATACGTGCATTTAATAAAGTGTAAGGGTCTTGGTATAAAACATCGGAATTTTGATGCAAAATCTGTGTTTTTTCAAACGAAGATTCTGTATTAAAGTTTAAGAAAAAACCTGATGAATGTTTATAATCTGCTGAAAATAAAGCATAATGACGAGGTATTCCTGCAATTTGATTTCCTTTGTAAAGCTCTCCTTCAGCAAAATAGAAATCACTAAAATTATAAACAGCTCCTAATTTGAAATAATCATTATCTCCTATTATATTTTTTAAAATGGTAGCTTCTAAACCTATTTCCGCTCCTTGATGAATGGTTTGAACTGGGGAATTAATCGTCTGTCCTGCAATGCCTACCAAATCCGTTAAGGAAAGAATTTCATTTTCTACCCAAGAACGATAAATAGAAACATTCCAATTAAGAAACTTGTTTTTTCCTCGTGTACCTAACTCAATAGTAGATGCTTTTTGGGCAGACAAATCAGCTGCTTGAATGTCTGTCGGACTTGAATTTATCCCGCCTCCGTTAATATTGGTAAGCTCAATAAATGTAGGAGGTTCATAACTTCTGCTGAAATTGGTATAAATTTGCATTTGTTGGGTTGGGCTATAAATAAATCCAATTTTAGGATTTATTCCAAAGAAATCATACGTTTTATCAATCAGATTTACAGGAACATACCTAATTTGTTTTATACCATTTGCAATTGCCATTACAGAACGACCGTAAGTCATATTATCTGTAATTTGACGATTATTCCAACTTACTTGTAACGATGCAACAGCTTGTAAATTAGCTAATAATTTGTAAGAATTATGTAAAAAAGCAACATAATTCAAGGTTTTTAAATCATTATCAGCAAAACGTAGCGATTTATCTGCATTACCTTGATTTACAAAGTAATCCTGTTGCATTTCCCCATATTGCACATTTCCACCTGCTGAAAATGAATTCTTTAGAGTTTTATGTTCAAAGATAATACTTGCCCCGAAATCGTTATTTATGTTTTGTCGAATACCTGTTGAAATAGGAAATGAAAAAGTATCGTCAGCATATTGATAATAAAGCGTTAATTGTAGCGAAGCATTTCGGTTAAAAACATATTTGTTTTTATTTCCAATGCGTAATATTTTGCTATCGCGATTAGGTTTATCACGTAACACATTGGGACCTAAATTTTTAGGAGTTGCATTTCCATTCACTTGCGTATTATCATCAAGCATTTGAGCTTTGGTCAAAGGTCCTGAAATATCGAAATATAAATCGGTATAATTTACAAATAAGCGAGATTCAAATCGGTCAGAAAATCTACATCCCATATTCAAAAGAGCATTAAAACGTTTAGATGAATTATATACCCTAAAACCATCGCTATGATTGTAAGAAGTAGCTACAAAAAGGTCGTTTTTGCCTACTGAAAATCCTGATGAAAAACTCGAATGAAAACTGTCATAGCTTCCTTTTTGTAATTTCACCGAAATAGGGGAGGCGTTATATCCGTTTTTGGTGATAAAATTAATCGCTCCGCCCAGAGTAGCACTACCGTATTCAAATCCGTTAGCACCTTTATATATTTCTACCAAATGAGAAGCCTGTGGTTCTAATACACCAATAATATAAGAGCCATCAGCAAAATTTACTGGAATACCATCTTGTAATAGCATAATTCCTCTTGACTGAGGATTGCTTTGAATTCCTGAACCGCGTACATTTAAACGAGGCTGGTCATTTCCTCCAAAAAATTCTTGGATAATTATACCTGGTTCTCTTCCCAAAGCGTCTT
>JAUNHN010000136.1 GCA_030523915.1 Capnocytophaga sp.
ATTTTAGATAACTCGTGATACTGTTATTCCATCACGAATGGGGAGGAGGAGTGTTTCCACGCGAGGGTCATTTTTTAATTTTGCGTTGTAATTGATAAGAGCTTGAGTTTGTTTATCGTTATCTTTCACTTGTTCGACTACTTTGCCACTCCAAAGTACATTATCGGAGAGTATAATGCCCCCTTGATTCATTTTTTCGATAACCAAATCAAAATATGTAGCATAATTTTGTTTGTCGGCATCAATAAATACTAAATCAAAAGTAGTGTTGAGAGTTGGAATAATATCTTTGGCTTGTCCTAAATGTTGGATAATTTGATGTCCTTTTCCGCTACGGTCAAAAAATTCCCGTTGTAATTCTTGCAGTTCTTCATTCACATCAATGGTGTGTATAATGCCGTCGTTTTGCAATCCTTCTGCAAGGCAAATTGTTGCATAACCTGTGTAAGTACCTATTTCCAAGATACTTTTAGGGTGAATGAGTTTTGACAAAAGACTCAATAACCTCCCTTGAAAATGCCCACTAAGCATTCGAGGTTGTAACACGCTTAAATGAGTTCGTTTGGCAAGTTCTTGTAATATAAAAGGTTCATCTTCAGAATGTAACGATGCGTATAATTCTATTTTTTCAGGTAAAAAATGCATTATTTTGTTTGATAAGGTATGGATTTATTCTTTCGAGCAAAAATAAAAACATTTTTTAGAAAATAAAACTTTGAAAATAAATTTTTCTGTTCCTGAAATCTTGTGTACTTTTGCCTTTTAAAAACAATTAAAAATGCAAAACGGAATTTACGCAAAATTTAAGACAACCAAAGGAGAGATTTTGGTTAAACTAACACACGATAAAACCCCTGGAACGGTAGGTAATTTCGTGGCTTTGGCAGAAGGAAAACAAAAAAATAGTAGCAAACCCATAGGAGAACCTTATTACGATGGATTGAAATTCCACCGTGTAATTCCTGATTTTATGATTCAGGGAGGTTGTCCGTTAGGAACAGGAACAGGAAACCCAGGATATCAGTTCGATGATGAGTTTGTTGCTGATTTAAAGCATGATAAACTAGGTATTTTGTCAATGGCGAATGCAGGAGCAGGAACTAACGGGAGTCAATTTTTCATAACACACGTACCAACACCTTGGCTTGATGGTAAGCATACTGTATTTGGAGAAGTGATAGAAGGTCAAAATGTAGTAGATAGTATCGTTCAAGGTGATAAAATTGAGAAAATTAGCATTGTAAGAGTAGGGGAGGAAGCCGAAAACTGGGATGCAGTAGTAGCTTTTGAAGCATTCAATGCCGAAAAAGCAAAACGCATCGCAGAGGCTCGCCGAAAAGCTGAAGAAGCTCTGGCAAGTGAAACCGAAGGTTTTGAAAAAACCGAAAGTGGACTTTTTTATAAAATAACCCACAAAGGCGATGGCAAAAAAGCTGAAGCAGGAAAGCAAGTAGCAGTACATTACACAGGAATGTTGCTTGATAAAACGGTTTTTGATTCATCATACCGCCGTAATAATCCATTGAGCTTTACAGTAGGAGTAGGACAAGTGATAGCTGGCTGGGACGAAGGAATTTTATTACTCAGAGAGGGTGATAAGGCTCGTTTAGTAATCCCGTCAGATTTGGCTTATGGTAGCCGAGGAGCTGGAGGCGTAATTCCTCCCAATGCACCACTTATTTTTGATGTAGAATTAGTGGCTGTGGAATAAAGTGGAAAAAAATAAAACTAAATCAGGCTGGTTGAAATTTTCGACCAGCCTGATTTTTATGATATTGTTAATTAACTATCTCCTAAGCGATAATTTTCATCTTCACCTTTAAGAATTTGTAAATAGCTTTTGTAACGAGACCAAGCAATTTGGTCGTTGTCTAAGGCTTCTTTCACGGCACATTGAGGTTCATCAGTGTGAAGGCAATTGTTAAATTTACATTCCGATTTTAAGGCAAAAAATTCTGGAAAATAATCACTTAATTCTTCTTTGTCAATTTCTACTATACCAAAACCTTTAATTCCTGGTGTGTCAATAATTCTCGCACCGAAGTCAAGGTCAAACATTTCTGCAAAGGTAGTGGTGTGTTGTCCTTGCTGATGTTGTTCTGAAATTTCAGCAGTTTTTAGTTGTAAATTAGGAGCAATGGTGTTTATTAAAGTAGTTTTTCCTACTCCCGAATGCCCTGAAATTACGCAAGTTTTATCATACATTAGTGTCTTTACTTTATCTATATTTTTGCCATTAATAGCTGATATTCCAATACATTCATAACCGATATTCCGATATATAGCAGCCAAATATTTTACTTCCGCTAATTCATCTTCGTTATACGTATCTACTTTGTTAAAAAGCAACACTACAGGAATATGATACGCCTGAGCTGATACTAAAAATCGGTCAATGAAAGTGGTAAAAGTCGGAGGATTGTTTAGGGTAATAATTAAAAAAGCAATGTCTATATTTGAAGCTATAATATGTGTTTGTTTTGAGAGATTAACCGACTTGCGTATGATGTAATTTTTTCGTTCGTGAATATCACGAATTACGCCGTTGCCAGAACTTTCAATCTCAAAACTTACAGAATCACCAACAGCAATAGGATTGGTATTCTTGATGCCTTTAATACGAAATTTTCCTTTGATACGGCATTGATAAAACACTCCTTCTGAGGATTTTACAACGTACCAACTTCCTGTGGATTTATAAACAATTCCAGTCATAATTATCCGTTACTTGATAGTTGTAATTTTAGCATTTCATCAATATATTCTCTACTATTAGAAAGTCGAGGGACTTTATTTTGCCCACCGAGTTTGCCTTTGTCTTTGAGCCAATCGTGGAATAAATGTTGCCGAGCAACGTGAATTATCGGCAAATTTAAGGTCATATTATTGTAGCGTTTGGCTTCATAATCGGAGTTTAGTTTTTTAAGTTCTTCATCTAATAATTCGGTAAATTTTTCGATATTTTCTGGTTTTTTCTCAAATTCGATAATCCATTCGTGTCCTCCTTTTAGCTTGTCTTTCATAAAGATAGGAGCTACGGTGTAATCTTTTACGTGGCTACCTGTAAGTTCACAGGCTTTTTTGAGGGCTTTTTCGGTATTTTCGATGATGAGTTCTTCCCCAAATACATTGATGAAATGTTTTGTCCTGCCTGTAATTTTTATTCGGTAAGGCGAAGTCGAAGTAAACCGAACCGTATCCCCAATGATATACCGCCAAAGTCCTGCATTTGTGGTAATTACCATTGCGTAATTCTTGTCAAGTTCCACTTCCGATAGCGGAATTACCTTCTGTTGGTTCGTTCCGAAAGTATCCATTGGGATAAATTCATAAAAAATGCCATAATCAAGCATTAAAAGCAACTCATCGGAATTGTTTCGGTCTTGAATTCCAAAAAATCCTTCTGAGGCGTTGTAAATTTCGTAATACCGAAAATTATCTGACGGAATAATTTTTTTGTATTGCTCACGATACGGCACAAAACTCACCCCTCCGTGAAAATAAACTTCTAAATTTTTCCATATTTCCAGTAAATTTTCCTTACCTGTTTCTTCTAAAAATCGGTTGAGTAACACCAGCATCCACGAAGGTACACCTGCCATACTGGTTACGTTGGCACTTTTAGCTTCCTTAACGATGGCTTGGAGCTTGGTTTCCCATTCGCTCATTAACGAAACCTTGTTACTTGGCGTAGAGCTAAACTCTGCCCAAAAAGGTAAGTTTTCAATCAAAATAGCCGATAAATCCCCAAAATAAGTGCCGTTTTCTTCGTATAATTCTTTGCTTCCTCCCAGTCGTAAACTTTTGCCTGTGAATAAGTTAGAGTTTTCGTTGTTGTTCAAGTATAAGCATAACATATCTTTGCCTGATTTGTAATGACAATCTTGCAAAGCCTCTTCACTTACGGGGATAAATTTACTTTTTGCATTGGTCGTTCCGCTACTTTTGGCAAACCATTTTATGGGAGTATTCCACAATACATTGCGTTCTCCTTTTCTGGCTCGGTCGATGTAAGGCTCAAATTCTTCGTAGGTTACGATGGGAGTATTTCGGACGAATTGCTGGTAATTTTCTATTTCAGAAAAACCGTATTTTTTTCCAATTTCTGTGTCTTTGGCAGCATTTAATAATTCTGATAAAACACGTTCTTGCGTTTGGTGCGGATTGCTTACAAACTGCTGAATTTGGTCAATGCGTCTTCTTAAAAACCAAGAAGTTATTGAATTAAATAGTGCTAATGGCATTTTTTTATTATTTTTGAAAAATTTTTGTTCCCAAGGAGAACATCTCAATGCAAGAATTGCGTTGCAGAAACACAACATCTTTTTTAGGTCGTGTTATAAAAAGTATGATGATAGTTGCGACTGTCAGGCTGAGCGTAGTCGAAGCCCTAATGATAAGGCTTCGACTACGCTCAGCCTGACAGAAATATCCTTTTTTCGTAAATATCATACTTTTTGTATCAACTTCCTTTTTTAAAAGTGGGTAAAGTTAATAAAAAAATATATATGTTTCAAGGAGTATTACAAAAAATGATGACGGAGGAAGCCAATCCCGTTCGGTATTATCTACAATTAGAAGGCGATTTTCTATTGGTCAATAGTTTGATAAATCACAAAATAAAAATAGAACTATCTCATTTTCAGTGTTTAAACTGCGGAAAAAACGAGCCTATTTTCCGTCAAGGGTTCTGTAAAAAATGTTTTTTTGAAATTCCACAAGCTGCCGATTGGATTATGCACCCCCAGCTCAGCAAGGCTCATTTGGGCATTGAAGATAGGGATTTGGAGTACGAAAAGCAAATGCAATTACAGCCGCATTGCGTTTATTTGGCGAATTCGAGCAAAGTCAAAGTGGGCGTAACGAGGCGTTCGCAAATCCCAACGCGGTGGATTGACCAAGGGGCTCACGAGGCTTTGATAATTGCCGAACTTCCGAATCGATATTTGGCAGGAATTACGGAAGTGGCTCTGAAAGAACATATTTCGGACAAAACCGATTGGCGTAAAATGCTTACAAACATCATAGAAGATGTTGATTTGCAGCAAATTAGAAATCAGCTGTTTGATTTCTTTCCAGAGGAAACAAAAAAATATTTTATATCGGACAGCAAGGAAATAAACATTCATTTTCCTGTGGAGCAGTATCCGACCAAAGTTTCGTCTCTCAATCTGCTGAATACTCCTATATATAATGGTGTGCTGAAAGGCATTAAAGCTCAATATCTTATTTTTGAAGACAATACCGTTTTTAACGTACGAGGAAGCGAAGGATTTTATGTGAAATTATCAATGTAGGTTTTAAAATATCCTTAGTTAATATTTGTTAAATATTATTTTTTTGTGATTTTTATCGCTAACTTTGAAGCAGTAGTATTGTACAGAATATTTGTAGGAATTCTGTGGTTAAAATACAGTATTTTTCAAGTTACAAATCTCATCAAAATAAATTCTTTAACACAATATAATATAGGTATTATGAAACATTTTTTTTACAGTTTATTTTTAATTTTAATAGTGTCGTGTAGTAAAAATGACACAAGTGATTATGCCACAGAACTTTCCGAAAGCGGAATTGTTGGAAAATGGCGTTTGGTAGAAATACATTCAAGCGATGGTACATCTCAGATTTATAAAACTGATGTTAGTTCGGAAAATTATGTTGTAATTTTTAACGCAAATGGAGATGTGCAATCGGCTGATTTTCCGTGTGTTGGAAAATATAATTTTGATTCTACTATTTCAGCAAACAATAATCTTGTGGTAACTTTTGATAAATGTGAATCTACCCAAGTTTTAGGATATTCTATTAACGGAATAGCTAATGCACGTATTTCGGATTATAATTATTTAATCCTAAATATCGCAAATTGTGATGAATCTTGTGCAAGGGTTTATAGAAGATTAAAATAAGGTAACGAACTCATTTTGACTTTTTAGTATTTGTTTTGTCAGGCTGAGTGTAGCGAATTTTGTCAGGCTGAGCGAAGTCGAAGCCTTATCATTATAGGG
This sequence comes from Capnocytophaga sp., assembly GCA_030523915.1. Taxonomy (GTDB): domain Bacteria; phylum Bacteroidota; class Bacteroidia; order Flavobacteriales; family Flavobacteriaceae; genus Capnocytophaga. The sequence continues at coordinate 6,012 of JAUNHN010000136.1, forward strand.
CTTCGACTTCGCTCA